>DHMA01000039.1:2154-9516 GCA_002405555.1 Opitutia bacterium UBA4654 | reverse complement strand
CAGAACCACTGATGTTCCATCTGTTCGAATTCGATAGTTCTGAAAATAAAGTTACCGGGGGTAATTTCGTTGCGGAAGGATTTACCAATTTGCCCCACGCCAAACGGGATTTTTTTACGGGTGGTGCGCTGAATGTTTTTAAAGTTAACAAAAATGCCCTGCGCGGTTTCGGGGCGGAGGTAGGCGATTGCCGTTTCGTCGCGCATTGCGCCGACGTATGTCTGGAACATGAGGTTGAAGTCGCGCGGCGGCGTGAGCGTGCCGGCGTTGCCCGTTGCGGGCGATGGAATGAGGTCGTACTCAAAGGGCTTTGCGTCCATGTAGTTTTTGAGGACAACTTCGCCGAGTTCGCCCTGACGCGCGAGCTTGCGTTTGAGTTCCGCCGCCTTCTTTTCGGCGTCCTTTTGCATGTTCTCGTCTTCGAGGACGCTGACGTAGCCGATTGTCTCGCCGTCAACCTTGACTTCCGCGAAGAAAATCTGGTCGGCGCGGAAGCGGAGCTTCGACTCCTTGCAGTCAACCATCGGGTCGGAGAAGCCCGCGACGTGTCCCGAAGCGCGCCAAACGTCGGGGTGCATGATTATCGACGCGTCGAGACCCACGATGTCGTCGCGCCCGTGGACAAAGTCGTTCCACCAAGCGCGTTTGATGTTGTTTTTAAGTTCAACGCCGAGCGGACCGTAGTCGAAAAATCCGTTAAACCCGCCGTAGATTTCGGAGGAGCGGTAAATGAACCCCCTGCGCTTGCAGAGACCCTCGATTGTTGCCATATCGACCATGTTAGTTTCCTTTTCTGTATAAATATAAAGAGTCGCCGTTTCGGACTTCCGAAATTCGGCTGAATATTCGACAATGAAACAGTATGTGTTTTTCGCAAGAAAATTTTAGCGTTTGGCAAAATATCCGCCCGCAATTCTCTCCCCTTTTTCCCCGACTTCGCCGAAACTTCCGCCCCCACGCTCCGCGCCTTTTTACGCAAGTTTTTATTTGACGCAAGGCGGCGCGACTATAATTTCGTCTTTTCTATGAGGAAAACATTATTCATTCTTTTGTCTTCGATTTTAACACTGTCGGCGTTTGCGCAGTCGCAAAAAGACGCGTTCGCCGGCTTCTACAAGGGCAAGATTACGCTCGCCGACGGCAGCGAACTCAAACGCGGCTACCCCGTTTCGATGTATCCCGAAATCTACGCCGAAGTGTACAGAGGCCCGCAGGCGAAATACCGCGTGAAGATTCTCACGGGCATTCTCTCCCGCGCGGAAACGACTTCGTTTGCCGACGGGCTGACCGCCTCCGACGGAAAAATCGAATTCAAGACCTCCGAACCGCTCGCGCTCAAAGGCACGGCGACCCCGTCGGAAATCGTCGCAAGCGGCAAATACAACGGTCAGGACGTTAAAATCGACCTCAAACGCTTCGAATTTAAATCTCCCACACTCGGAGCAAAAGCCCCCAAGGGCGCGGTCGTGCTCTTCGACGGAACAGACCCCTCGAAGGAATGGGAACTCGTTTCCGCCCGCCAAACGCCCGTTAACTGGACTCTCAAAGACGGCGCAATGACCGTCAAGACCGACGCCAAGAAGCCCGACGGCAAAAGACTCAACACCACAATCGAATCGAAACGCGCATTCGGCAAGTGCAAACTCCACATCGAATTCAACATTCCCCCGATGTACGACTGCCTCGGTCAGGCACGCGCAAATTCGGGCGTGTTCTTCGGCCCCTACGAAATTCAGGTGCTCGACTCGTTCGGCGCGGAAGCCTCGTGGGACCACTGCGGCTCGGTCTACCGCCAGACGGCTTCGCAGTACAACGCCTCGCTCGAACCCGGCGCGTGGCAGACATACGACATCATCTACACCCCCGCAAAATTCGACGGCGACAAGTGCGTGGCGTTCCCGACTTTCACAGTCTACCACAACGGCAAACGCGTCCAGTACGAAACGCCCGTTCCGTACTCCACAAGCATCGCGCTCAAAAAGGCGGCGGAATTCAAACACCCCAAAGAACCCGTCAAGCTCAAGCTCCAAGACCACACGAACCCCGTTTCGTTCAGAAACATCTGGGTTCAGGAGCTGTAATTTGAACGGCATAAACAAACTGCGCGGCGGATTTCTCCCCCGCGCATTTTTTTTTACTTTTTTCCTTAAATTCCGAGCGAAACTTCCGAATTTATAATATTGACAATATTATCACACGCGTAAAATTACGCACAATGCCGAGCGGAAAACCGCCCGACGGAAATTTCTGCAAAGGAATAAAATGAAAAAAACACTCGTATCAATGCTCGCCGCCTGCGCAATCGTTCTCTGCGGTTGCGGCGCAAACGTAGACGAAAACAAAACGCCCCAACAGGCGAAAACCGAAGCCGCGTCGATGGACGCAGCCTCGCTGCAAAAGCAAATCGACGAATTGAAAGCGTTTATCGCCAAAAAGGAAGTCGAAGCAAAGGCGGTTGCCGAAAAGATTTCGAAAATCCCGCTCGCCGAACAAATGGGCAACGACGCAAAAGCGTTGAGAGAGGAAGCTTCGAAAATCGCCGACTCCGTCAAGAAAATTCAGGCGCAGCTCAGCGTATACGCAGAAGAGCTGAAAACAAAAGCCGCAGCTCAGACAAAATAAAGCTTTAAAAAAAACAAAAAAGACCGCTTCGGCGGTCTTTTTTTTGCTGACTTTCAGCCGCGCGTCGATACGCGCGCCGCTACCGCCACACACCCGCGGCGCGGCATATTTCGGGAATCGCCGCCCTACCCGCGCCGCTTCAACACGGCAGCCGACAAGACACAAATTCCGAACGCAAACGCAAACGCCGCAGGCTCTGGAATGCTCGAAGCGTAGGAGAAATCGACAAGCAACGGATTGTCCTTGTCCATCTCGAAATTCTGCCCGATTGCGCTTATGAAAAATTCGCCGTTTGTAAAATCGGCAAGAGAAATACTGCCAAGCTCGAAAGTCTCGTCGAGAGTCGAAAGCGTCGCCTTGTAAAATCCGTCGGCACCCTTTTCGAGCGAGAACGAAAGCCCGAAACTCTGCTCGACAGGGGAAAGCACGGGGAAATCACGCTCTATCGGAGAAGCCGCGCCGGAGGAGGAAATCGAAACGGAAACGTTGTCCGCGTAGAACTCGACACTCCAACTCACCCATTCGCCGCCGTCCGCGCCGCGCAGAGTGGCTCCGAACGACGAGCCGCCGTCGGCAAAAAGCGACGGCAATTCAAGCTCCGCGGAAAATCCGCCGCCGAGCCGCCCAACCTTTCCCGAATCGAAATAGAGCGCGGCATTCGAAGTTTCGTTGCCGACAAAACGCACAGTGCCGCCGTCATACACAACCCCGTAAGAGGGATGGGAAAAACGCCAGTCGTTCTCGTCAACGGCGGCGGCAAACGCATTGACCGCAACAAAACAAAAGAGAGTCGTCAAAAATTTTCTCATACCGACACGCTAAAATATCCCGCCCCCGCCGTCAACTTTCAAAATTCCGCCGCGCCTAAACCCGCACGCCGCCCCAGCCCGCCAGACTACGCAAAATGCGTCGCAGGTGCGCCTGAATGCGGAGCTGTGCGCGTACTTCTTTTACAAAAACCCCTTTGTCCCGACCGCGCCGCCTACAAGCGCGTCCACTATATTCATCGCCCGTTCGCAAACGCGCCTGTCTTTCGCCTCTTTTTCTATGAGCGATTTCACATTGTCGGCGTCGCCGCTCCGCCTGCAAAGAAACAGTTTTTGCATTTCGACAAGCGCAACCGTTTCTTCGGCAATTTTAAGCCTCAAATTCGCTTTCGAATATGCGTTTGCCGCAACCGTCATTTCGCCGCACAACTGCAAGATTTTGCCTTTTTGGAGGGCTATGTCTATGTCGGTCGGGTTCGGCGGAATTATTACACCCAAATTGGCAAGAGCGTTTCTGTATCGGCGGTCGGACACATAAACAACCATTCGGGAAAGCGTGTTTTCGCTTATGCCGCCATTGCGCAGTTCGCGTACCAACATGACGGCTTCGTCCAAATTGCCCTTTGCAAAAACGTAGGCGAATTGCGTCAAATTGAAATTCCCGCCGTTGCGGCTTAGCATGAAATACGGATTTATGTTCGACAAAATTCCCGTAAGCGTGTCCCACGGAGCGTTTGCGCGAACGGCTTTGTCGGCCTCGTACAGAGCCTCCGCCCGTTGCGACTCTGAATTCGATTTAAGCAGGGCTTCCAAAACTACCCGAATTTTGCGGTAAGCCGCGCGGTATTTGGAAAAGCTTTGAAATTCCCCGCCGACGACGAGCGTCGAACATATTTCGTCGTAGGCTTTAAGAAATACGCTTGCGTAAGTGTACGCGCTCGCGGGGCTGATTTGCGCCAACTCCGCAATCGCTTTCGAAGCTCCGCTCGGCTCGGAATTTTCGAACATTCCCTTGCCGTGCTTTTCCCGATACAGCGCATTGTAAACGGCAAGCTGCTCGTCGCGCGACGGCATGACTTTAATGCCGGGGTAGTATTTTTGCCAAAATTCGCGCTCTTTTAAAGTAAGCGCCGTATTCGGCTCTTCCAGAACAAACTCCGCGCTTCCGACCAAGCCGTTTACAATTTTTTCCCTCTCGACCCCTGCCAAAGCCGATTGTATCGCGGCCGCGGCCGCGGTTTGGTTCTGGATATAATACTTTGTCTTGTTCTCCCAGTCGGCTTTCAACGCCCCGCTTTCGGAATCGTCGCAAAGCGTGTATACCAGCGACGAAACGTCTTTCAACGACAGCCAGCCCTCGACGCCCGAAGTATAATATGTGCCCGCCGCGCAAACAAACGGAGCCGCAACTACAAACATTACTGCGCTAAATTTTTCCATTTTACACATTCCCGCCTAAGTTAAGCCGACGTTGAAAAACGGCCGCCCCGATATCCAAAAATCCGAAGCGGCGCGCGCCCTACTTGTTTTTCATTTCCTCCTGATTTTCCAAAACTTTCCCGAAGAACACGGGCAACATCAGGAGGTTTATAAATCCCAAAATTCCGCAAAAGCCTGCGATACTTTCGTAGTTATACATGCTGATATCGTTTCTGCAAACGAACAGCATCACTATCGTGAGAAATTCGATTAGCGCAAAAACATAAAACCAGCGGTAGAGTTTTACTTTGATTTGTATTATCGATTTTTCGTTATTATTATTTTCTTCCATCTCGTTCCTTGTGCCGTAATGTTAAAAGTTGCGGGCGGCGGAAGCGGGACTCTTTCTGTCCGAAAGAGTCCCGCCCTTATCTATGCTTTATTCGCCCTTAACGGTGCATTCGTATTCTCCAACGATGCCCAAGATGCTCTTCGCTTTCCAATCGACGGTCGAAACTCTCGTAATGCCGCCGTTTTTCTTTGCGGTTTCAATGCTCGCGTCGCCGACGGTCACTACGCCGAAGAAGCTTTTGCACTGCGATTTACCTGTTTTCAGGGAAGCAACGCCCTCCGCCGCCGAGACGGGGACTTTTACGTCCGTGAAAAACGAACCCTGGGGGATTGTCGATGCGCAACCCGAAAGCAGAGCCGCTCCCGCGATTGCACTCAATAGTACTATTTGTTTTTTCATGTTTTTTCTTACTTTGTTGTTTTGTTGTTTCCGATGTCGGAAAATATTAGTCGAAGATGCTCATTATGCTTTTGCCCATATTTTTGAGGTCCTGAACGGACTCGCCCGCCGTCTTGTACTGCGCCAGCCGCTTAATGAGGGTGTCGTATATCGAATTGCACTGCGTCAAAACGGTTTGTGCGTTTTTCAGAAGCTCGTCGGACACCTTTCCCTTCGAATTGCAGATAAGTTTTTGCGCTTCGTCGAGTTTCGTCCTCAGCGCGGGCATAGTGTTCTGCTTCATTGCCAGAGCCTTTTTCGCCGCTTCGTACGAACTCTTTTCGGAGGAAACCTTTTGGAATTCGTTTGCCGCCGCCTTAACCTGCGCCGACAACGCGTTTATGGTTTTGACGAAAGCCTTGTCCGCCTCCGAAGTCTTCGACTGTTGCTGCGCCGCCGCCGAATTTTGCGCCGCTTTGGAATTGTATGCCGTGCCCGTCATCATTCCGCTTGCGCGTTTGCGCTCCAAAAGGGTATTGAACGAATCTTGCGCTATCTCAAAAAACTGCTTTATTTCGTTTCGGGTAAAACCGTCGTACTGCATTTTTTGGGACATGTTGCTTTTTGGCAATTTAGTGTCGGCATCGTTGAAAGCCTTGTAGTTTGCCTCCAATTTTTTAATCTTGTCCTCCACAGCCTTGAACTTTGCCAAGAGGGTGTCCATCTGCGTGCGCATCGAATTTTCGTCCGCGTTTACATCGAAACATGATTTTTGGACTTTCATAAGGAGCGCATGAACCTGCGGCCTCAAATTGCCGAGGCTTTCGTTTATCTCTTTCGAAAGAGCCACGCCGCTTTCGTAGTTGTTTGCCGCAGTGAAATACGCGTCAAGCTCGCCTACGCCCGCCTTTTGCAAATCTTTCAATTCTGAGGGATTGAAGTACCAGCGCGAGAAAACGTCGTCGATAATCGCCTGCGCTTCGTCTCCGCCGCCCGCTTTTTTCCATTTGTAGGCGTTTATAATCGCCTTTTCGGGGTTTTCCTTGACATAATTGCCGCCTCTTTTGTAGGTGCGGGCAAGCATTGCCGCCGCGTCCACCGAACCGTTTTCAACAGCCTGCGCGTAAAGCGTTTCGTATTTGTAGGTGCAGAAACTCGTAATATCGCGCAACGAGGCTTTCTTCTTGCTTTCCGCTTCGTACTCCTTGATTTCGTCGTCGAGCAAAAGCCCGTTCGACTTGCCCCACGGAGCGAATGTATCGCCGTAAATCATGAGAATGTCGGCGTTTTTGGACGAATCTTTCAATACCTTAACGCAGCATTCTTTCAGGAATTTGATGAAGTCTTTATCGACTTTATTGAAGTCAATTTCATTCATCAGCTTTGCCGCCTTGACGTATTCTCCCTTTTGCGCGGCGGCTTTTGCGACATCGCAAGTGTTCTTGTAGTTGGTATACGAAGAGCAGAGCATTATCGCGCCGTCGATGTCCCCGCTGTTCAGAAGGTTTTTGAGAACCTTTTGGAATGAATCGCCCTGCGGCGAAAGATAGATTCCGTTCACGCTCGACAACGCCCACCTGAAAAGCTCGGTGAATTTTCCGGTTTTGTCCGCCGCCAGAAGCAGGTGCTCCGAAGCAATGTCGCGTTCGCGCTCGAATGCCGTCTGCTTAATGAAATCTTTGCTTTTTTTGACTTCTTCGTTCGCCTCGTGAATGCGGTTGAGAGCGTCGGCGAGCAAATCGAATGCCCCTTTTGCGTCCTCGTTCGTCCCCCATTTGTTGAGTTTGCAAATCGCAATCGCGAGGGACGCGTTGACGGGCTTGA
>DHMA01000039.1:620-2103 GCA_002405555.1 Opitutia bacterium UBA4654 | reverse complement strand
ATTGACGTCGCCTTTTACGCCGCCGTCGAACTGGCTCTCGCTAATCGAGCCGTAATAGGCGACGTTGTTGTAGACATTGTTGGCGTCGTTGAAAAATACTTGGGAAGTGATTTTCGAATCTTTCGGAAATTCCGAACGATTCAACGCCAGCTTGGTTAATTCCAGCAGATTGTGCTCGATGAATTTTGACTCCTCCTTCATCTTTGCATAGCTGTTAGCCGACTTTACCGCGGCATAGCGGGCAAGAGAGTCTTTGAGCATTTTTTCTCTGGACAGATACGACATTTCAAACTCCCTATCGACCCAATAGTCGATTTTTTCGAGGTTTTGTGTCGGCTGGTTGCGGTAGTAGTACAAGAGCTTTGCTATCGCCTTGTCGTGATAGGCGCGGCCCGCGCGTTCGAGCAACGCTATGCCCTTTTTCGCGTCGGGCTTCACCGCCATTCCGTCCAAATACGCGCAACCCGTCAGATAGCAGGTTTCCGCCTCTTCGGGGGTTGACGCCGTATCCGAACAGGCGCATAGAAACGTTCCGACGGCAAGGCACGATACGCCCGCCAATATATTCAATTTAATGCTTTTCATAACGGATTTGCGTTTTGGAATACGGATTGAAGTGTTATTTGATATTGTACTTTGCCATCGCGGCGGCGTCCTTGCGCTTTTCGAATTCCGCCATTACCGCCGAGGGCACGCAGATTTTCCCGACGGGATTAAGATACGTCGAAAGCGACTTTACCATGACCATCGCAATCGGAATGCCGAATATTGAAATGAACAATCCGAATATTTGGCAGCACGCAATAATGTACATCCAAATGCCGATGAACATTACGTAGAGAACGGAAATTATCCTGCTCCACGACTGCCACAGCTTGTTTGTCTCCTCTTCGGATTTGCCCTGCATTTTGCGCAAATCCTTTTCCTTCATCATATCGTGCCCGAACGGCAGCAGGAGGAATTTGCCGAATTCGAACAGCCCCTTTGCGATGGGAAGCCCCACGACCGTCGCAGCAAAAACCGCGGCTACAATCCAAACCACGATTGCGTTCAAAAACCCGAAAAACGGGAAGTACCATATTACGTTTCCGAATGTTCTTTTCATGTTTTTTTATATTTGTTGTTGTATTTGGTTGGAAATTATTTTCCGCGCCTCGCAACGCATGCCGCAATCAGCGCGATTGCCCCGAAAACGAACGCGTATGTTGCGGGTTCGGGAATTTGAAGCGAAATTACGAACGTGTTTCCCTTGATAAAATAGTTCCAGCTTCCCGCGAATTTCGCGCCGTTTACGGTGAGGAAGAGGTTTTTGTCCACCACGAAATTTCCGAGCGCGGCTATTCTGGAATCGTCCTCCCACGACATTATCGCGTAGGTGTAAGTATCCGTTCCCATTATGTTATCGAGCACGTTGATACTGAGCGTTCCGCCGTCCGCAAAAGCGATGCCCGAATTTCCGTCAATGAATATCGCGGCGGGGGCG
>DHMA01000039.1:0-573 GCA_002405555.1 Opitutia bacterium UBA4654 | reverse complement strand
CGAAGAGGTGTTTACGAGAATCGCGCCGCCGTCGCCTACCGCGAGGGTTTTGCCGTTTTCGACGTCGAGCTTCGCGCCGTTTTCGAGCGTCAAAACCGCGCCGTTCGAAATGACGGCGTTGTCCTGCGAAATCTTGGCGTTGATTGCGATCGAAGACGTGATGTGCTTCGCAATCGAAAAGCTGTCGGCGGAGGAGGACATCGAAAAGTTTTCGATTACGCCGTTTGACATAATGGTATTTTTCTTCGTCGAAGAGGCGAGAAGCGCGGAATTGGAGAATTGTGCTCCCCTCAAATCGCTGCCCGTAAGGTCGGCGTTTTCAACAGCGCAAGAGTAGAACTTGGCGTTCTGCAAATTTGCGCGCGACAGATTTACGTTTTTGAACGACACCGAATCCAGAAACATCGCGTCCCTGAAATTCACGCCCGAAAAATCGTTGCCCGTAAAGGACGTTCCGAAAAAACTCTTGTTGGAATTAAATTCCGAAGTGCTCTGCAAGTGCGCTTTCGTGAACGCCGAATCGAACTTTGCATAACGGATTTGCGCGCCGGTAAAGTCCGCGCCGTCGAGCTT
>DHMA01000074.1:11278-12910 GCA_002405555.1 Opitutia bacterium UBA4654 | reverse complement strand
CCCGCGTCGCCGACAGCCTCTATTTCGCAGCCCGCGCGCGCGCCGACATTGCGGAGCGTGGGCGGAATGAAATTGTCGTTCATTGCCAGCAGCTGGCATGTCGCCTCAATTATTCCCGTCGCGCCCATGCAGTGCCCCGTGTACGATTTTGTCGAGGTTGTGGGCACGTTTGCGTCGCCGAGAAATTTCGCGATTCCCTTCGATTCCGCCCTGTCGTTTGCCGCAGTTCCGGAGCCGTGGGCGTTTATGCAACCCGCGTCGGCGGGCGAAATTCCCGCATCGGCGGCGGCGTCGCGCATGGTGCGGAACGCGCCGTCCCCGCGGGGGTCGGGCTGCGTGGGGTGGTGGGCGTCGCCGCTTGTGGCGTGCCCCGCGATTTTCCCGTAGATTTTCGCCCCGCGCGCCTTTGCGATTTCCCTGTTTTCGATAATCCAGAACGCCGCGCCCTCGCCGATGTTCATTCCGACGGGCGTCGAAAACGGCGCGATTTTTTCGGGCGACATCACCTTGATTGCGTTGAAGCCCGCGAAGTTCGAC
The DNA here is from genome assembly GCA_002405555.1 of Opitutia bacterium UBA4654. Classification (GTDB taxonomy): domain Bacteria; phylum Verrucomicrobiota; class Verrucomicrobiia; order Opitutales; family Intestinicryptomonadaceae; genus Merdousia. The sequence continues at coordinate 12,373 of DHMA01000074.1, read as the reverse complement.
AACGCCGCCGCGTCCGCGCCGCCCGCCAAGACGCAGTCGTAGCGTCCCGATTCCACGAGCGACTGCGCAATTCCCAACGCCGCCGTCGAGCCGGAGCACGCCGTGTTGATTACAATGCACTCGCCGCCGATTTTAAGCGCGTCCGCCACCGCCTTGCCGATTGCGTAGTTTTCGTACTGGTCAAGCTCCGCCTTGCCGAATTTTACGGACGGGTCGCGGTACTGCGCGACGTATTCCGCCTCTCCCGAATTGAGCCCCGCGTTGCATGTTGCAAGCACCGCCGCCGTGCGGGGGGGCAGGGCGGGAAGCCCCGCGTTTTTCGCCGCCCGCCGCGCGGCGGAAATGGCGAGCCGCAGGAAGGGGTCGGTAAAAGTTTCAAGTTCGGCGGCGGACATTTCCTCGGCGTAGTCGAAATGCGTTTCGCCGCACATTTGCGACGCGAAGCGCGACGCGTCTATTTTCGTCGCCTGCGCAATGCCGTCGCGCCCCGCGCGGAGGGAGGCGAGAATTGACTCGCAGTCGTTGCCTATCGGCGTGATTGCGCCTATTCCCGTGATTGCGGCCTCAATTTTGTTTTGTTGCATTCCGATTCGTGTTTAAGGTTGAAACGAATTCGAGCGCGAGCGTGTAGCTTTCCGCCTCGATTTTAATTTTCGTCGGGATTTCCCGCCCGCCGATTTTTTTGAAATTTCCGAAAACCGCCCTGTATCCGTCGAACGACACCGATTCGAGCCTGTCGCCCGACCTCCCGAAAAACACGGTGTCGGCGTTTCCGAAGCCGCCGAACCCGAGCACGATTCGGAGGTCGCGCAGGGCGAATTTTTCGGCGAGCCTTTGCGGCAGAACCGCGCTTCCCTCGCACGAGGCGTTTCCGTCGGCGTCCGCCGAGATTTTCGCGAGCCTCCCCGCTACGCCCTGCAAGACCATCTGCGCCGAGTTCTCTCCGCCCGCGACGTACACTGTAAGCGCGATGTCCGCGCCGCCTGCCGAGAGAATCCCGCGCTGAATGTACGACATTCCCCGCAGCGGGTAGTCCGCCGCGAATGCTGCCGCGCAGAGCACGAGCGCGAGGGCGACTGTCGCGAGTTTGCGCAT
>DHMA01000074.1:7074-11228 GCA_002405555.1 Opitutia bacterium UBA4654 | reverse complement strand
ATTTTAAAATTCGGGTTTGTCGAAGTTTTTTTCGTCGAACGCCGCTTCTATCCCCTTCGGATTTTCGCGGATTTCGGAAATGGAAAGCGCGGTTTTGTCGCCGTTTGTCTCGAAAAATTCGAGCGATTTCGGGAAGCGTCCCGAATAGACCACGACGATTTTTTTGATGAATTTCCGCACGCCCGCCGACTTCGGCGTAAGCGTCGCGGTGTCGCCGTCGCGCCGCGCCTCGTAGTCTTCCGAAGACTCCCCGATTGCGAGCCTGCCGATTTCACGCGCGGTGCGCCTTACCGCCTCCGCAAACGGCGTGTCGAGCTTCCGCCAGCCGTCCGAGGTTTTTTCGAACGCGAAGACCCCGCGCTCGTTGCAGATTGTAAGCGACTCGAACGGCGAGAGCACGCGCCAGCGCACCCTGCCGCTTGCGTCCGCCGCAAGCGAGCATTCGCCGACGACCGGTTCGGGCAGAATCGAGACGTATTTGCTTTGCGTCATTCTCACGAGCACCGATTCGGGCGCGGCGGAGAGAGCGCACGCCGCAAGCATTATCACTGCCGCAAATTTTTTCATAGTATTTTAAAGACAGTTAGCGCGCGCATGTTCGTCGAGGACATTGTGTACCGCGCGAAGATTTTGCCGCTCTCGCCCGATTTTTCGGCAATCGCCGCAGCCGAAACGCAGTAGTTTGCGCCGTATTTCCCGTCGGCAAATTCGGGCGTTCCGAAGCTTTCGGCGAGCGCGTCGAGGCGTTTTTTTTGAAACGCGTTTTGCGGCGTCGACGCGAGGAATCCGCCCAATTCTTTCGGCGAAAGCCCGATGTCGGCGAGGATTTTTTCGGCTCTTGCGCGTTCCGCATTCGCGTCGCCCGAAATTCTTGCGATGTCGAGCGCGAGGATTTCCGCCAGCGGTTCGGCCTCCGCGCAGTGCTCAGTTCCTGCGAAATATGCCGCTGCGAAGTCGGAGGTTTCGGCGGGGCGTCCCCTTTGTTTCAAAAATTCGTCGGCAAGTTCGGCGTGTTCGTCGCCCGCGCAGACGACCGCCGCGTCCGCGCCGCCGCAGTATATTTCGCGACGAGCCTGCGCCATTGCGCATTCGAACGAAATTTCCTTTGCGGTCGCCGCGCTGTTCAGCCCGCCGAATTTTTCTCGCACGGCAATCGCCGACGGCACCGCGTTGTGCACGGAGTTCGTGAACGCCGTCGGCATTGGTTCGGACTCTCGCTTTTCGAAAACGTTTTCGACGAACGCGAGCGTCTGCGACGTCATTCCAAGCCCAGTGCTCCAGCAGACGGCGGTTCTGTTTTTTTTGGCTTTCGGCTTCGCGCGGGCGAGCGCGGTTTCCGCGGCTTGAAGCCCCATTTTTTGCAGGTGCGCGAACTTGCGTTTTTTTAGCGGCGGAATGTTCGGCAGAAGCGCGGAGTCTTCCGCAATTCCGCCGTCGCCCACGATTCCGAAGCCGTAGACGAACACGCGCCGTTTTTCGGCGGGCTTTGCCGTTTGCGGTTTTTTGCGCGAAATCGCAACCGCCGCGTTGTTGCCGCCGAAACCGAGCGACACCGTTAGCGCCGTGTTTATTTCGGCGTCTTTCGCCTCCGTTTCGGGGGCGATTCCGACTTCTTCGTCGAATGTTTCGAAGCCCGCGTTCGGCGGAATTTTAGAACGTTTTATTGCCTCTACCGAAAGTATCGCGTTGAGGATTCCGCTCGCGCCGAGCGTGTGTCCGAACACGTGTTTGAGCGACGAAAACGGCGGAATGTTTTGTCCGAAAACTTTTTTCAGCGCGGCTGCTTCCGCGGTGTCGTTTCCGCGCGTCGCCGTGCCGTGGGCGTTGTAGTAGTCGGCTTTCGGCGAAGTTTCCAACGCCGCCGACATCGCCCGCGCCGCGCCGTCTCCGTCGGGAGCGGGGGCGGTAGCGTGGTATGCGTCGCAGGTTCGCGCCCAGCCCGAAATGTACGCGAGCGGCTCGCCTTTCGCCGCGCCGTCGGCTGCGAGAACCATTACTCCCGCGGCTTCTCCCAGATTTATGCCGTCGCGGTTTTTGTCGAAGGGCGAGCATTTGCCTTTCGAAAGCAGAAGAAGAGAGCCGAAGCCGTTTACGGTAATGCGCGAGAGCGCGTCGACCCCGCAGACTATCGCGGCGTCGCACGCTCCCTGCGAAATCGCGTTGCACGCCTCCGCGAGCGCGATTGAGGAGCTTGAACACGCCGTCGAGAACGCCGCGCATTCGCCGAGCGCGTTCGCGCGTTTTGCCGCGATTTCCGCGAGGGTTGAGCATTCGTAGCCCGCGAGCTCGCGCAGTCCGTTTCCGCCGCATTTGCGGTTTCGTTCGAGCATGTTTTCGGTCTCGAAAATGCCGCCTATGCTCGTGCCCGCAAACACGGCGATTCTCTCCCGCGCGATTCCGCCCAAGTCGGCATTCGCCAACGCTTCGTCCAACGCCGCAAGCAGCAGGCGTTCGCAGCGCGAGCGTCTGCCGTTCCGCGGAATGTCCGCCGCCGCCGCGAATTTGTCGGCGTGGCGCGGGCTTTCGAAAAGCCGCAGCCGCGAGAGGCTGTCGCGCCCCGAGAACGCGGCGTTTGCGGCGTCTTCGAGCGTCATTCCCGCCGCCGACGCCAGTCCCGCGGAGATTATTGCGGGAACGCGGCTCATTTCTTCTTGGAAATCACGAAGTCGGCGAGCGCCCCTACCGACGCGAAGACCGTTTTTGCGTCCGCGCTTTCGTCCACCGACACCCCGTATTCGCGTTCGACCATCACGACGAGTTCGAGCGCGTCTACCGAGTCAAGCCCAAGCCCGCCGTCGCCGAAGAGTTCGGCGTCGGTTTCGATGTCGGACGGCGACACGCCCTGCAAGTTCAGTGCCGACACTATTTTAACCTTGATGTCTTCGATAAGCGAGTTTCTGTCCATTTCAAAAAAATATAATTGCCGCCCATCTTATTCCGCCGCCTCTTCGGCGCAAGCATATTTCAATTCCAGAAATCGTAAAAATTGAACCACTGGTACTTGTATTTCCGGAGCGCGGTTTCGAGGTTTTTCATGAACGCCCTCGCGCAGTCGTCGGGCGGCGTTTTTGCGGGGTCGAAAACCTCCGCCGCCCGCATTGCGTATTCGAATTTTTTTTCGCGCGCGCAGATTATCTGTACGGCTTTGACTTTCGCCGTTTTTGCGAGCGAAAACGCGGCGGTGGGCGCTTTCACTTTCGAGCCGAAAAATTCCGCCTCCGCGAATCTTCCGCCCGCGTACCTGTCGGCGTGGACTGCGACAATCGCGCCCCTTTTCAGCGCGGCGTAGGCTTCGACGTATCCGAGCGAGCCGTCGTCGAAAATCTTGGGCGCGTCGATTTTCCGCGCCGATTCGGCGAGCTTTTGCAGTTCGGGGTTCTCCCTGTCCGCGCCGAGCACCACGACCTCCCTGCCGTACTCCGAAAGCTTTGTTCCCGCCGCCGCCCAGCCGCCGACGTGCGCCGTGAGCACCACGACCCCGCGCCCGTCCGCCATCGCGTCTTCGAGCGTCGCGCGGCATTCGTCGCGCAGGGTTATCTTGCTTTCGCCGAGCATGACGGAGGTTCTGTCGAGCAGGCACGCTCCGAACGTGAACAGCAGTTTGTATGTCTCCGCCGAGAACGCCCCGACTTTCCGCCCGTTCACGCGCGACAGAAATTCGACCGCCCCCGCGCACGCGCGTCTTCTGAAAACCATGAAGTACGCCGCTACGAACGCCAGCAGAACGTACGCGGGCGCAAGCCCCAGTTTCAGGAGTTTGAGAAAGCAGAGGTTTCCCCAGTAGCCGCCGTAGCTTTTGCCCGTCCACTGGCTCATTTGCCGTTCCCCCTTTCGGGCGACAGCGCGAGGCACGCGCAGAATATCGCGAAAATCGAGACCGCCGCGGCGAGTCCGAGCGTTTTCATCACGGGGTGCTCCGCAAAGCCGAGCATGCCGAACGCCGCGACCGTCGTCGCCGCCGACAGGAACACCGCGGGGTAGGGCGGCTTTTGCCCGCGCATTTTTGCAAACAGCGGGAAAACCGCGTAGTCTTGCGCGATGCAGACCGCGAAAATTACGAACACCGAATTTACCATGTTAATCGGGATTCCCGCCGCGCCCATGATTCCCAAGCTCCACAGCAGACCGACCGCCACGGGCGCGAGGATTTTCAG
>DHMA01000074.1:0-7012 GCA_002405555.1 Opitutia bacterium UBA4654 | reverse complement strand
GCTGCGCGTCGCCGCAAGCAGGTATAGCGCGACCGCCGCAAACGCCGCCGCCGCGAATTTTGCAAGCCACTCGTACGCGTTTTGCGCAATGCGTTCGCCGAGGTACTGCGCGTCTATGTAGTGCGCTCCGAGCCTCTCCGCGGCTTCGGCGAATTTGCGCCTGTCCGCGCCGTCGGCGAGCTTCACTGGAAGCGCGATTGCCCTGCCGTCGGGCGAAATTTTCCCCCTGAAAATGTCGGCGAGCGGGCGGAGCTTTTCGGGTTCGGGGGAGACTTTCCCGCGCCAAATGTCGAGGTCGAGCGCGGACGGGTTCAGCCCCTCCGCCCTTGCCGCCGCCTCTATTTGCGCGGCTTTGCCGACGCGGAATTTCTCCCAGCGGGCGGCGTTTTCGGTGCGCGTCTTCGAGTCGGGCAGAATTGGCGAGAGCGGGAAAATTTCGGCGTCGGGAAGCTCCGCCGCGCGTCTTTCGATTTCCGCGCATTTGAGTTTTGCGGCGTCGGCGGAGTCGGCTTCCACAAGCAGAAACGCCCGCGAGACGCCGTCTTTCCAGACGCTTCTAAGGAGCGCGTCGTCGCGCTTCGCATCTTTTCCGAGTGCGCTCAGCGACGCCAAATTTCCGTCGAATTTCACGTCGAGCGCAAACGGAATCGCCGCCGCGGAAATCAGTATTGCCGCCGCCGAGCGCAGTTTTTTTGCGGGCAGGAAGTCGGTCGGGGCGAAGCGGATTTTCGTTTTGCCGCGCGTTTTTGCAAGCGGCGCGAACGCGGGGAGGACGAGGACGCTCGCCAACGCAGACACGATGATTCCGACCGTTCCGAAAAGCCCTATTTGCGCGAACCCGCCGCTTCCCGAAAAGCCGATTATCACGAACGCGAGCGCGGAAGTTCCCGCGGCGACGGCGACGGGTTTTGCGTTGTCGGAGGCGGATTGCGCGGCGTCGGCGTCGGAAATTTTTTCGCGCCCGTCCAGTCCGTAGAGCGCGTGCAGGGCGTAGTCTATGCCCACCCCAACCGCGACCGACGCGAATCCCACCGCGATTGTCGAGACGCGCCCGAACACGGGCTGCACCGCGCAGAACGCCGCCGCAGTTCCCGCAAGCGAGGGCAGCACTGCGAGAGCCGCGAACGCCTTTCTTGCGAACGCCGCAAGGCAGATTGCCGCGACTGTCGCGACGGTTGCCGCAAGGCAAAGCGACGAGTCTTTTGCGGCAATACGCGCGTTTTCGGCGGCGACGCGGTATCCGCCCGCGTATGCGACCTCCGCGCCGAAGCGGCGTTCGACGTCGGCGTTGAGCGTTTCGATTCGCGCGGCAAGCTCCGCGCTTTTTGCGGAGTCGGACGAGTCGAAATTTCCCTCCGCCATGACGAGGAAGTTTTTGCGCTGTTTGTCCGAAATTCTGCCGCACGAAAATCCGAATCCGCCCAGTCCGCCGCTTGCGCGTTTGAGCTTTTCGGCGGCTGCCGCAAGCGCGCCCGCGGGGGCTTTTGCGAAAACCCTCGCCGCGCCGAAATGCTGCGGGTTTGCGATGTTGCGCTTGAAGTCGGCGGCGCGTTTGCGCAGTTCGGCGGGAGACGTCTTTTTTTCAAGTTCGGCTCTGTCGGCTTCGGTGAAAGTGCGGGGCAGAAGTTGCAGAATGTTTTTCAGAGATTCGTCGAAGTCGAAATCCTCCGCCGCGCCGACGACGGATTTTATTTCGGCGTCCTTTTTCAGCGCGGCGGCGAGGGCGTCGCACGCCTCCTCCGCGCGGTCTCCCGAAACGTTGAAAAACAGCGTGTTCGACTGTCCGAAGTCTTTTGCGGCGCGGACGTGCGCGGCTATTGCGGAGTCGGACTTCGGCAGGAGGTCGTAGATGTCGGAGTCGAAGTCCGCCCGCGAAATCGCCGCCGCCGCCGCTATCGCGAACGCCGCGAATGCAATCGCCGCCGCCAAGCGGTGTCGGCAAACCGCCGATACTATTTTGCCCGCCGCGTTCATTTTTTCAGCGCAAGCTTTCCCAGTGTTTTTTTCGGCAGCAGAAGCGACGCAAAAAACAGCTTTGTGTTCATCGCCGTGAATTTTAGCGTGTCGGCGAAAGGCTTGTAGTGCGAGCCTTCGAGCGACTCGCTGTCGTAGAGAGCGGGAATCGGCAGCTGGACTATCTCCACGCCCGCCCACGCCGCCTTGACGAGCAGTTCGGTTTCGAAAACGAATCCGCCGAAATCCATTTTAAGCCGCGCGATTTGCGCGAGCGGGTAGCACCTGTATCCGCACTGGGTGTCGGCGACGGAAATCCCAGTCTCGACCCCGAACCAGAAGTTCGAAAATTTGTTCATGAATTTTCGCGCGGGCGGAATTGCCGAGCAGTCGAAGCCGCGCACGCCCGCGATTATGCTTTCGGGGTTCTCTTCGGCGGCTTTCGCGAATTTTTCGGCAAGTTCCGGCGGGTGCTGCCCGTCGGCGTCGAGCGTAATGACGTGCGTGAAACCGCGCTTTGCCGCCTCTTCGAACGCCGCTTTGAGAGCCTCCGCCTTGCCCCTGTTGCGCCCGAAGCGCACGAGGGTTGCGCGGGGAGAGCGCGTTGAAATCGGCGGGTTCGAGCCGTCGTCTATTACGAGCGCGTCAAGCCCGTCGGGCAGGCGGTCTATGATTCCGTCGAGCCTGTCCGCGTGGTTGTAGGTGGGTATTGCCGCACATATTTTCATTTGCGCTTGAAACGCGTGCAGAATTTCTGCATTCTCGGATTTTGTTAATTGGCAATATTGCAAAAAAAAGAACTCTTTACAATTATATAATGCCCGTAGACAAAACACGCCTCGACGCGCGAAGGGAAATTTGCGCGAAACTAAAATCAAAGCTTGTCGAAAACCTCGACATTCCCTACAACCCAGACGACCTTTCCGACGACATCTCGCTGATAGGTTCGGGGCTTGGCTTGGATTCGCTCGACATTCTCGAAATCGTGCTGTGCGTGGAGAACAATTTTTCGGTCAAAATGCCCGAAGACAGCGCGCCCGTTCTGCGCTCGCTCAACACTCTTGTAGACTACATAATCCAACAGACGGAGGCGAAATGAGAAAACCGGCTCTTTCCGAAAAATGGGCGAAGGCCGGCGCAAAGTTCGGCGAAATCGCGGGCGCGGAGTGCGTCGAAAACTTCGGCGACGCCGCCGCGGAGCTTAGCGCAATCCGCCGCACGGCTGCCCTCTGCGACCTCTCGTTCTCCAAAATTTTCTCGTACGGCGAAAACGAAGGCATCGACTTTCTCGACACAGTGCTTGCCGCGAACATTCTCAAACTGCGCTACGGCGGAATTATCGACACATTCCTCGCCGACGAAAACGGCGGGGTTCTCGCCGAGACTTTTGTGGGAAACATCGACGACAGGGTTGTCGTCGTCGCCGAGACCCAATCCGAAAGCCTCCCGCTTGCGGTTTCCCCCGAATGCGACATTACCGAAAACTGCGTTCTGCTTTCCGTGGACGGGCCGCTTGCGTGGAAAGTGGCGCGGGGCGTGTTCGGTTCCGACGTGCTGAACCTTTCGTTCCTCTCGCTCGAAAAATACGACTTCGAGGGCGAGGGGGTAATCCTCATGCGCAGCGGGCAGACGGGCGAATTCGGCTACCGATTCATCGTTCCGACAGCCGTCGCCGAGCCTTTCTGCGCCAAGTTGGAGGAAGAGCTTGCCGCCGTCGGCGGACGCCTTTGCGGCTTCGACGCCCACAGAACCGCCCGCATGCAGGGCAATTTTTTCGACATTTACGAGGAGGGCGCGGTTGTGCGCAATCCGCTCGTTTTGGGGCTTTAATACATGGTCGATTTCGAAAAGGAATCGTTCGCGGGGTCGGAGGCGATTTTCGCGAACCGCGCGGCGGGCGTTTCAGAGCGGCTTGTCGGCGTGAAAATTTCCGCCGAAAACGTTTCCGACATCTACGACGGTTCGCGCAAAGTCGGGCGCGTTGTCGCTCGGCGCGGCGACATCGGGCTTGCTGTCTTCGACGCCGAATACGCGTGCGCGGGCTTTGCCTATTCCGCCGCTCCCGACGCTCCCGAAACTGTCTTCACAACGTCGCGCCCATTCGTTCTCGCCGAGAGCCTCTCGCGCGGAATGGAGGACTGATTTTATATTTATAAAGAGATGGAATCGCAGGCAATTCTTGCGGGCAAAACCGCGATAATCACTGGCGGCTCGCGCGGGATAGGCGCGGCTGTCGCGCGGAAGTTCGCCGAGCGCGGGGCGCGGGTATTCTTCACCTACAAAAGCGGCGCGGAGGCGGCGGAAAGGCTCGCCGCCGAAACGGGCGCGACGGCGGTTTGCTGCGACCAGTCCGACGGCGCGGCGATTGAGTCGGCTTTCGAAAAAATCTTCGCCGAAACGGGGAGAATTGACGTTCTCGTAAACAACGCGGGCATTACCAAAGATTCGTTCCTCGCCCTCATGCCGGAGCGCGACTTCCTCTCCGTGCTCGACATAAACGCCGCGGGCGCGTTCCGCTGGACGAAGCTTGCGGCGAAAAAAATGCTTTCGCAAAAGAGCGGTTCTATAATTTTCATGTCGAGCGCGTCGGGGCTTGTGGGAATCGGCGGGCAGGCGAACTACGCGGCGAGCAAGGGCGCGATGTGCGCGTTTGCCCGCGCCGTCGCCGCGGAGCTTGGCGCAAAGGGAATCCGCGCAAACTCGATTTGCCCCGGCTTTGTGGAGACCGACATGACCGCGAAAATACCGCGCAGGCTCGTTGCGGAGTATACCGATAAAATCGCGCTCAAACGCTTTGCGCGGGCGGAGGAAATTGCGTCGGTTGCGCTGTTTCTGGCGTCCGACATGTCGTCGTACATAACGGGGCAGTCGATTGCCGTAGACGGCGGGCTGACCGCGTGCTTCTGAATTATTTTGCGTCGGCGCGGCGTTGCGACGCGGGCTTTTCGGGCGAGTCGGAATAGTCGTCCGAAGTCTTCGCCCCCGCGAATTTGCCGCTCCATTCGAGCAGCGCCGCTCCCCACGAAAGCCCCACGCCGAACGCGCAGACGGCGACTTTCATGCCCGCTTTCAGCCTGCCGTTTATCGCGGCGTCGGCGAGGGCAATCGGCACGCTTGCGCCGCCGCAGTTGCCGATGTCGTGCATTTTAAAATAGACTTTTTCGGGCGGAATTTTCAGCCTGTCGGCGGCGGCGGAAACCATCATTTCGCCCGCCTGATGGAAAACGAAAAGGTCGATGTCGTCCACGCCCATTCCGTTTTTTTCCAGCAGTTCGTTTACCGCCTGCGGGATTGTCTTGTAGGCGAAGGCGAAAATTTTGAAGCCGTCGATTTTCATGTTGGCGTTCGTCCTGACGTTGCCGTCGGCGTCGGTGTATTCCTCGAAATCGCGCGGGGTGGGCGGGGTGCGCATGCCCGAAGTCGGGCAGATGAGGTCGGCGTAGCCCGCGCCGTTCGTTCCGAAAACGAAGTCGATGGAGTCGTCGGATTTCTCGACGATTGTAGCCGCGGCGGCGTCCCCGAAAAGCGACACCGCGCTTTTGTCCATGGGGTGGATTAGGCGCGTGGCGGTGTCGGCGGTTATGACCAGCGCCCTGCGGGCGAGCGACGTTTCGAGCCACGCGCCCGCCGTCGCCAGCGCGTAGGGGAACTGCGAGCACCCCAAGTTTATGTCGAAAGCCGCGCACGACTTTTTAAGCCCGAGCCTGTCCTGCATAATGCAGGCGTTCGACGGCATGGCGTAGTCGGGCGTTTGGGTTGCGAAGATAAGCAGGTCTATGCTTTCGGGGCTTGCGAGGGAGTTGTCGAACAGCAGGCGCGCGGCGTTTTCGGCGAGGTCGGAGGCGCAGGTGTTTGCGCCAACCGCGCGGCGTTCGAGAATCCCCGACATCGCCGCGATTTTGTCGGCGGTCTCCGTCCCGAAGCGCGCGCGCATTTCGTCAAGCCCGACCCTGTTCGAACCCGTTGCGTATGCGATTGCTGTTATTGCGGCTTTCATTATGCTCTTCCGAATAAACTACCGCACTTCGTCAAAGTCGAGAAAGAATCGCCGAAAAAACTGTTCGCCGCCGATTTCGACAGACCGCGCATGTTCACATATCTGCTTCTTAGCAGGGTTTGGTCGCGGTGCCCCATGTTGAGTTGGAGTCGCGGGAGGTCGGCGTATTTCTTGGCGTGGAAGCTTGCGTAGGTGTGCCTTAGCACGTCCTGAACCCAGCCTTTGCCGAGCCCCGACTCGTTCCTGATGTCGCGCCATTTTCTGCGCCAGCCGCAGGGGCGGATTTTCTGTTCGGGTCTTCTCTTGCAGACGGAGAGTATCGATTTCAGCGACGGGCAGATTTCGACATGCCTTACGCCGCCCGTTTTTGAGCAGAGCGAATTTACGGTGATTGTGTTTTCGGAAAGGTCGATGTCGCGCCATTTCAGCTTGCCGACCTCCGCCGGTCTGATTCCCGCAAGCACAAGCAGCCCTACCGCCGCCGCGCAGTTTTCGTGCCGCTCCGACGCCGAAATGAGCCTGCGCGTCTCCGAAAGCGACAGCGGCGAAATCTCGCCCTCGCGTATTTTTTTGCGCTCCACAAGCTTTACGGGATTGCGCTCGCACCATTCGCGGCGCATTGCGTATTCGAAAAAACCGTGGAGCATTGCGCGGCCCTTGTTGAACTGGCTCGGCGTAGGGAACGCCTTTTCGAGCCAGAAGCGGCAGTCGCCCGCGGAAAGCTCCGCAAAGTTTCTTTTTGCGTAGTGCGGGGCGGTTTTCAAGAGCCTAGCGCCCATGTATTTGATGTCGCGCCGAGAGTCGGGGCGCAGCCCAGATTTGCTTGCGGCGTACTCTTCGAATGCCTTTGCGGGCGAGATGTCGGCAAACTTCGCGACGCGTTTGCCCGCATCTATAATTCTGTTGCAGAATTGAATGGGCGAAAGCCCGACGGACGGACTGAGCGCGTCGAGCATGTTTCGGACGAGCCTTGCGGCGTCGAGTAGGCTTATTCCCGAACCGCGCAGGACGGATTCGGCGGATATGAGTTGATAGTGTTCCATAGTATTGAGAATACTGTTG
>DHMA01000166.1 GCA_002405555.1 Opitutia bacterium UBA4654 | reverse complement strand
CAAAACTCGGAATGGAGTACTCGCGCGCCACTATCCACAACAGGATTTCCGCGATACGCTCGTTCTACAAATATTTGATACGCTCGCAAAGCGCGGAAGCCGACCCGTTTTCGCTCGTGCGGCTTCCGAAAAAGGAGAAGGGGCTGCCCGTGTTCTTGTCGGAAAGCGCAATGCCGTCATTGCTTTCCGCGCCGCGCGTAGACGAAGCCGACGGGCGCGAGGGCAGAGAGGAGGCGGTGCGCGACGCCCTGTGCCTCGAACTGCTCTACGGCGCGGGACTGCGCGTAAGCGAACTCTGCAACCTCAAATGGGGAGACGTGGATTTTTCCACAAACTCGGCGCGGATACTGGGCAAAGGCGCAAAAGTGCGCTTCTGCCCGTTCGGCGAAAAGGCGGGCGAAGTGCTGAGACTCTGGCGGAGCGGCTTCGCAAAATCGACGGAGCGCGACGCCCCCGTCATAACGCTCGAAAGCGGAAAGCCGCTGTACCCGCGCTACGTCCAGCGCATGATAAAAAAATACCTATCGGAAACAATGCTGCCGTCCGACATCACGCCGCACAAACTGCGGCACTCGTTCGCCACGCATCTTGTGAACGCGGGCATAGACCTGCGCTCCTTGCAGGAAATGCTCGGACACGCAAGCCTTTCGACAACGCAAATCTACACGCACCTCGGCACGCGCAAGCTCGTGGAGGAACACCGACTGAACCACCCCCGCGCGTGAAAATTTCGGCGGGATATTTCTGTTGCCATTTCCGCAATTATGATATTGAATCGGCGCAAAATGAGAATTAGCGAATACATCAAATCGGCGGCGGTCGCGCTGTCGCTGGCGGCGGCGGGGACGGCGAATGCCGACCTCGTCTGGAACGCCGAAAAAGGCTGGGAGGTTCAGGGCGGCGTAATCGCAAACGTCCTCGGCGAGGCGAAAACGGTCTCGAACGCGCTCCAAGCAATGAACGAAGGCAAGCGGGCGCAGGAGGACGGCGAAAACAGGGTCGCCCTCTCCTACTACAAAACAATCATCACGCAGTATCCCGACTCCATTTTCGCGCCCGAAGCGTACTACCAAATGTCGCTCGTCTACACAAAGCGCGGGCAGTTCATGGACGCGTTCGAATCTTTGCAGGAAGTCGTGAAACGCTATCCCGACTACCCCAAATTCAACAGAATCATCGGCGAGGAATACAACGTAGCCTCCATTATACAGAGCGGCGCAACACCCTATCTCTGGGGCTGGTTTCCGTGGTTTACAAACTACAACGACGCAATCAAAATCTACGAGGGCGTCGTCAAAAACGCCCCTTACAGCGACTACGCCCCGATTTCCCTGATGAACATATCCCTCATCGCCGAACAGGAGGACACCCCAGAAGTCGCATTCGACGCGCTCGACAGGCTCATCAACAACTACCCGCAGAGCATGTTCGCGCCCGACGCCTACATGCAGATGGCGAAAGTCTACCGAGGCATGGTGGCGGGCCCCGAATACGACCAGTCGCCCACAAAAAACGCAATCAGCTTTTATCAGGACTACCTCATTCTCTTCCCAAAAGAGGCGGGCGTCTCGAAAGCCGAAGAGGGGCTTGACAAAATGCGCGACACCTACGCCCGCAGCCGCCTCGTCATGGGAGATTTCTACTACTACTACCGCAACAACCACGTCGCGGCGTCGATTTTCTACAACGAGACAATCACCCTTGCGCCCGACAGCCCCGCCGCGGAGGAGGCGCGCGCGCAGCTGAAAAAAATCAAGGACGGCATTCTCGCGCCGATGACCCCCTACGACTGGTTCTGGGGCAGGTACGAAAAGCCCACTATCGACCAGTTCGACGACGAAACGCAAATCGCGAAACTCGACAACGAGCAGTTCGAAACGATGTCGGTCGAAGACTTCCTCGCAACCCCTGGGGCGGCGGTCTATCGGGAGACCGACGCCGACGGAAAGACGAAAACCTACGAGGGGCTTGCCCCGATTTTCGGAGAACCGCTCGACGACTTCCTCTTCGAAGACGGCTTCCGCCAGTGGACCTCCGACGAAATCGAAAAAGCGGAATAGACATGAAAAAACTCGCCACACTCCTCACGCTTTCGGCGCTCGCGCTTTTCGCGGCGGGCTGCGCAAATTACAGGCTTGCGGGGACTCCCACGGAGCTTCCGTTCAAGTCGGTCTACGTCAAGCCCGTCAGGAACGACTCCTACGCGGCGCAGGCGTCGAACCTGCTCACAAACGAAATTTCGAACGCGATAAACCGCACGCCGAACCTCAAAACCGCCCTCGCGGGCGACGCGCAGGCGACGCTCTCCACGACAATCGTATCCTACGAGCGCAAGCCTGTCGCCACGCGGGAGGACGATACCGCGCTCGCGGCGTCCTACGCAATGGAGGCTGTCGCCGAATGCACGCTCGTGCGCTCCAACGGCGACGTCGTTTTCAAAAACAGGAAAGTGCGCGCGCGCGCGATGATTTACCCCGAAGCCGCCAACGGCACGCTGGGCGCGGAATACCAGAACATGCCCGTGCTCATGCGCGAACTCGGCGGAAAAATCAAGGACGCTGTTATAGGAATATGGTAAACTCTCTCGAAATAGCCCCGTCGATTCTCGGCGGCGACCACGCCGCGCTCGGCGAATCGGTCGAAAAAATAGCGACGGCGGGTCTGAAATGGGTTCACGTCGATGTCATGGACGGACACTTTGTGCCGAACCTTTCGTTCGGCCCGGGGGTCGTGAAGGCGTTGAAAAAACGCCGCCCCGAAATGTTCTACGACGTCCACCTCATGCTCGACAACCCGCACCTGTACATCGACGCGTTCGCCGAAGCGGGCGCGGACATGATTACAATCCACGTCGAGCCAGACTACCCCGTTGCGGCGACTCTCGACAATATCCACACGGCGGGCAAAAAGCTCGGCGTCGTCATAAACCCGAAAACCGAAATCGGGGAGGCAATCCCCTACCTGCCGCGCGTCGACATGGTGCTTGTGATGAGCGTGCAGCCAGGCTTCGGCGGGCAGAAGTTCAACCCCGTCGCGCTCGACAAAATCTCGCGCCTCGCGGCTCTGCGCGACGAGCTGAAACTCTCGTACCGCATTGAAATCGACGGCGGAATCACCGCCGAAAACGTCGGCGAATGCGTGAAACGCGGCTGCGACACGGTCGTTGCGGGAACGGAATTTTTCAAAAACGGCGCGGCTCTAATCGCCGCGGCAAACGCCGCGCTCCGATAAGCCGCCGCAAAAAATGGAGACGGACAACGCAAGCCCGAAAAACGCAGGCGTTTCGGAAAGCCGCGAAACGTCGGGCGCGGACTTGCCCGACACTCCCGTCGAGCCGCGCAGGCGCAAAAAGAAAAAGCTCAATTTGAGGCGCAAAATTTCGTGCGCCGTACTTGGCTTAACGTTCGCCGCGGCGTTCGCAGCCTCCGCGCTAGTCTTCCGCGGCTGCTCCGCGCTGAACCAAACGGCGGAGGACGCCATTAAAAGCGCGGGAAACGCGTTGTCGGACGCCGCGCGGTCGATACAAAAATCGCTCGCCGCCGCCCCGAAGGCAACCGTAAGCTACGAGACCGAATTTTTGGGCGCAAGCCCCGAAAACAAATACGTTGCGGCAAACGTAGACGAGCGCGTGAAAATCAGGGCGGACTTCTCAAAATTCAAATTCCTTTCCGGCTCTCTGCAAATGGAGGCGGTGGCGCACTACCAGTACTACATTCCGTTCAGGGGGCTGAAATTCGATACAAGCAAGTCGGACGACGGCAGGCTGCGCTTCGCGTTCTACTTCGACTCGCTCGAATGCGAAACGCCCGTCAAGTACTCCGAAATCAAATGCGACGTCCGCGAAAGCTCGATTTCCGACGGCGTCAACGCGAAAATCGCCGAGTACAAAAAAAGCGAATTCCCGCAGTACCTCGCCGAGCGTTCGCGAAGCGCGCAAAAC
>DHMA01000093.1:8076-9941 GCA_002405555.1 Opitutia bacterium UBA4654 | reverse complement strand
GATAAAATCGTGCTCGAATTTGTGCGCGACGATTTTCTCGGCAAAAAGGCAAAAAGCGATCTGAACAAGGCAATCAAAACGCGCTTCGATGAGAAGAAAAAGCTTGCCGAAGATCTTGATTCAAAGCGGGAGGAGTTCGGTTTCAAATACGCCTCGAAAAAAATGCTGTTAAAATTCGAATTGTACAAAAAACAGGGCGGAGAATGCGTTTACACGGGAAATGCGCTACCGCTTTCGGAGCTTGAAAGTTTGGAGATTGAGCACATTGTTCCGCGCAGCCGCGGCGGACCTGACGCGATGTACAATTACGTATTGACCGACGAGAAAACGAACAAGGAGAAGGGCGACCGAACGCCCTTCGAATGGCGTTCGACAATGGGTGCGGAGTGGGAGAGCTATTGCGAGCGTGTCCGCAAGTTGACAAAAGAACTCGGCGCAAAACGTTGCAAACTTTTGCTTTCACCGAACGCGGCGGAGCTTGTGGAAAAATACACGGCTTTTGCCGAAACCGCTTGGATTTCAAAGCTTGCGCAGCGGATTTGCTGCCTGCATTTCGGCTTCCAATTCGGCGGGCTTACGGGTGCGAAAAAGGTTTGGACGGTTTCGGGCAATACCACGGCAATGATTCGCGGTCGCTACGGCTTGAACAGGCTTCTCCACGACGAAGAATCGGCGGCGGATTCTCTGTTCGACCGAATTTGCATGGAAAAGAAATTCGAGGAAAAGAACCGCAAAAACAAAAAACACCACGCGCTCGACGCCATGTGTCTTTGCTTTGCGCCGACTTCGAACGCAAAGAAAGCTTCCGCCTACAAAAATATTCTTCCCGAAGAAATTACGCGCAATCCCGAAAGCGACGAAGCCCGCAAATTTTTCGGCAAATATTTGGCGAATGTCATTCCGAACAAAGTTGCGGTGGAAAAACCGACGCTCGAACAGACAATTTACGCAAAGCGTTTAATAGGAGGAAAGGAGACCATTGTAAAAAAATGCAATGTGCGCGAGTTGGCGTATACAGGTATAAATCCTAAATACAATTATTCCACGTTGGTTAAAAGCATAAAATCTATTGTAGCAGAAGTGCCCAAACGCATAATTTCAGATTTTGTATTGTCGAATCCGAATTTAAGCGAATCGGAATGGGAAGATTGGTGCAAATATGAGGCGCTTATTCCCTCGAAAAACGGAGCGCCGACAAAGTTGCTGCGGGTTTTATGCGATGTCGGAAGTCCAGAAGAATACAAGGATTTATCGAAAGACGGTTGCGGCGCGTACCGCAAGGGAGACTCCCACAAAGGCCAGTTTATCTGGAAAACAAAGCAGGGACGTTATGTGGTCGCGCCTGTTTATGCGCACGCGTCGAAGGCGAAAGTTTTTGCCGCATTGAAAAACAATCCCGACTGCGCCGAAGTTTGCGGATTTTTCAGGCAAAACTGCCTCGTTGAAATCCCGAACGATGTCGTCGATAAATCGGGAAAAATGCTGTTGAAGGCGGGCGTTTACAGGTCGAATACGATTAAAACAGATTGCAGAGCTAAACTAACAAATTCCGACGGAATTTCGCCGAACCCCATTTCGATTCAATACCTAATGCCCGCGGGAATGAAGCGCATAAAATTGGATACCCTGTAATGAGCAGTGGGCGACGAGTAAACTGGTTTGCCGCCGCCCGAAGTCGCTTGAAAAAGTTCCCGAGCAGATTGAATTTTTTATGGAGCGGGCGGGCGAGCTTTTAGCAAAGCCGTCGCCGCAATACGAATTGGACAAAAAGGATAATAACTTTTTGCTGTTTTAGCCGAGAATAAAAAAATGCCGAATTTTAAGGTACTATGTAGAGCTTAAAATTCGGCATAATCAGTTAAGAT
>DHMA01000093.1:6622-8033 GCA_002405555.1 Opitutia bacterium UBA4654 | reverse complement strand
AAATTTATGGACTAATTATTTGGCACGCCATAAATTATGTCAAGTATAATCTAAGAAAGATCAGTTTGCTGTAAAGTCAAAACCACCACCACATACGCCCGCCGCAACACACAAATCTAAGAAAGATCACTTTGCTAAATGCAATGAACGCGTTGGCGGGGCAAGGGGGCTTGCGGGGGCGCAACGCGTTCGTTGGTGAGGGTTATTTTCTTCTGCGGTAGATTGCGAATGCAAGGGCGAGTGCGCCGAAGACTGCCGCGTAGGCGGCGGGTTCGGGGACTGTCGAGAGCCAGTAGCCTTGGACTCCGTCGTAATTGCCCTTTATCCATTTGAGGTCGTCTTTTGTGTAGGTGTTGCCTTCTGTGTCGGAGAGGGTGACGCTTTCGAGTTCGTCCCAGCCCGAAATGTCTTTGAAGAATATGCTATATTCGGCGAAGTTTTTTATAATCAGCGTTGCGGTGTTGGTTGTGTAGGACTGGAATTCGATTGAGTTGAAGTACACCCGCGCACCGTTGTTTACGGTGAGTGTAAGTTTTTCGTTGCTGTCCTGTCGGTTGAATCTAAGTTGGTTGAATTTGTTGTCCGCCGAAATTGTGAGTTTTGCGTCCATTGCGTCGCTTACGAAAATATCGGCGAGTCCGCCTTCGTAGGAGAGGGCGTTTTTTGCGGAAATTATCAATGTGCCTGTTGTTTTGATAATCATTCGCGATTTCACGGCGGCCGTTTCTTTTGTAAGTTTCACGCTTGCGTTGTCGGAAATTTCAAGTGCCGAGTTGCCGCCAACTTCGATTGCGCCTGCGGCGTTGATTACGCCGTTTCCGCTCAATTTCGACGAGCCGCTTTTGAATGTGATATATTGCGCAGAGAACGTGCCCGTGATTTTTGTTTTTCCGAGGTCTATTGCGGAGTTTTTATAATTGAAAGTGCCGTCAACTATGAAATTAATTCCGAATCTATCGGAATTTAATTTTTCGTATGCGTTGAGGGTTGAGCCTTTTTCGATGCTGATGATTGCGTTGTTTTTGAACGTGCTTTCGCTGACGCGGTAGTCGACATTCGAATTGTTCGAAACCGAAATTGCGGGCGTTTCGTAGCCGTTCAAGCCAGCCGAGAAAGAGGTTCCTACAACATTTGCGTTTGTTTTGAAGTTCAGTCCGTGGGCTTCGGAGTAGGATTCCGACGTCAACGACAATGTGCCCAAATCGACGTAGGCGGTTGCCGCATTGCCCTCGGAGTTTACAATGTCGAGCGAAGTGCCCTCGGCCCAAGTCATCGAGCCGTTGTTTACGAAAGCTTCGAATTCGTCGGAGCCAGCTTGGTTGATGTCGATTGTGGTTTTGCCTCCCGCGATATTCCAGTTGGAGGGCGTGCCCGATGTTTTCAGCGAGCCGATTGTGTTGCCGTTGCCCTA
>DHMA01000093.1:672-6563 GCA_002405555.1 Opitutia bacterium UBA4654 | reverse complement strand
ACGATTGTGTTGCCGTTGCCCTTGAAGAAGGCTTCCGCGGAGGTGTCGGTCTGGTTGGGATTGAGGACGACATCGAGGTTTCCCGCGTCGGCTTTGATTTCGGCGGCTTCGGTGTCGGAAAGACCGCCGTAGATGTTGGAAATATCCGCCTGTGCGGCACATGCAAAAATGCCGATTGCGGCGAGTGTTGTGTAGTATTTGCTTTTCATATAATCATTGGCATTCGGTTTTCCGAATGCGCTTCTGAATGAATTTTGATTTTATTATATAAAAATAGCCGCGCCGAATTTTCAAGTGAATTGTTGAAATTTCGCGCATAACACTCCCCAACCTGCGAAGCCAATCCGCGTTAAAATAGAAAAGGCGCGAAAATAATTTTCCGCGCCATGTTTTATTGAATTGTAATGTTTTTTTACGCGGTTTCCGTTTCCTCCGCCTCGATGAAATTGTCGGCGCAGGCGATTTTAAGGGGATTGCGCGAGGCGACGGTTCCTGCGGGGGTTCCGTTTGTAGGTTCGCCGATTTTCGCTCGCCAAATGACGGTCTTTTGTCCGTCGATTTCGGTGAACGCCCCGGGGAAGGGCTTGCTTACGCCGCGGATTAGGTTGAAGACTTCGCGGGCGGTTTTCGAGAAGTCGATGCGGCCGTCTTCGGGGGTGCGTTTGCCGAAATACGAGGCTTTCGACAAGTCCTGCGGGACGGTTTTCGGGTTGCCGTCGAGGAGCGATTCGAGCGAGCGCGTGAAGACGCGCAGGGCGGCGTCGGAAATGCGCGGCTGAATGTCGCCGACATATTCGTTTTCGCCGAATTCGACTTTTTCTTGGTCCACGACTGCGCCCGTATCGAATTTTTTTTCGAGCACGTGGAGGGAGACGCCGCCGTAGGATTCGCCGTTTATAATCGCCCAGTTAAGCGGGGCGCGGCCGCGGTAGGCGGGCAGGTAGGAGCCGTGCATATTGTACGCGCCGAGCTTTGCCTGCGAGAAAATTTCTTCGGGGATAATATTGCGGTAGTAGAGCGACAAAATCAAATCGGGCTGCATGTATTTGACTTTGCGGTACCACTTTTCCGTTTTGAGCGTTTCGGGCTTGAAGACGGGTATAAAGTTTTCCTTTGCGAGCGATTCCGGCGTTTTGAACCAGTGCGCTTCGTGCGGGTCGGTGTCGTGGGTGAAGACGCCGATTACGTTGTAGCCCTCGTCGAGCATGTATTTCAGGCAGCGGTAGCCGACGTCGCTGAACCCGAAAAACAGGATTTTCTTGTCCTTATTTTCCATCGCCGAACCCGATTGTTTCCTTGATGACGTACTTCGGGCGCGACTGTACAATCTGGTAGATTCGCCCGATGTATTCGCCGATAAGCCCGATTCCCACAATCGTCACGCTGATGAGGAAGAAGAGGATTGCAAAGAGGGTGAAAACGCCCTCCGCTTCGCCCTCGGAGAAGAGGAAAAACCTGCGGAAAAGGAGAATCACGACAAGTCCGAGCGAGCCTATGCTCGACAAAAATCCGAAAATCGTGAACAGTTGCAGGGGCATGATTGTGAAGCCCGTGATGAGGTCGAAATTCAGTCTGATGAGTTTGTACATGCTGTACTTCGATTCGCCGACCTCGCGCGCGGCGTGCTCAACCTCAATCTCCGCGGGCTTCGACGAGAATGTGTACGCGAGCGCGGGAATGAACAGCGAGCGTTCGTTTGTTTTTAGAATCGCCTCGACCACGTTGCGTCTGTACGCGCGGAGCATGCAGCCCTGGTCTTTCATTCTGATGTTCGTCATTTTGTCCCGCGCGAAGTTCACGATTTTCGAGCAGTAGCGGCGTAGGGCGGTGTCTTCGCGCTGTTTGCGGTAGCCGCCGACGCTGTCGCAACCCTCGTCGATTTTCGCGAGCAGTTTGCCGATTTCTTCGGGCGGATTTTGGAGGTCGGCGTCGAGCGTTACGATAACGTCGCCCTGCGCGCGTTCGAACGCGGCGATGATTGCCGTATGCTGTCCGTAGTTGCCGTTAAAATCTATGAGTTTGACAGTTCCGGGGCGTTGCATGCAAAAGCCCCTGAGCATTTCGCCCGACCTGTCCTTGCTGCCGTCGTTTACGAAAATTACTTCCCACGACCTGCCGAGCGCGTCCATCGCCTTGCAGAGTCGGGCGAAGAGGGTCGCGAGATTTCCCTCCTCGTTATATACTGGGATTACAACAGATATATCCATTTATTTGCCTTTCTTGCGGAAAAATTTTTAGAAGCCGAAACGCGGCATTTTCTTGAGCTGGAGCTTTTCGCCGACCATCGTATTCTCCTCGAGATACCCCTTGAACGCCATGCAGGAGAGGACAATCGAGCGCTTCATCAAAATCGCGCCCGGTTGGAGGACGGCATTGCAGCCCGCCTCGGCCTCGTCGGCAAGCATCGCGCCGAGCTTGCGCATGTTGGAGTTAACGCGCCCCTCGGGAAGAGTTACCATAACGTTGCCCTTGTCGAGGCGCAAATTCGCGCAGATTACGCCCGCGCCGAGGTGCGCTCGCGTCCCCAGAACGGAGTCTCCCACGTAATTATAGTGGGGGGTTTCGACCTTGTCCATGAGCATGCTGTTTTTGTATTCGCACGAATTTCCCATCACGCAGCCCTCGCCGACAATCACGTTTCCGCGGACGAAGCAGCCTATGCGGATTTCCGTATTTGCGCCAATCCACGCGGGACCTTTGATATGCGCGTAGGGGGGCAGTGAGACGGTCGGGTGGATATACACGTCGCCTTCGATACACACGCCCGCGGGAATGTCTTTTTTTGATTCGAGCGCGGAGAAGTCCACGCTTGCGAGTGCGTTTTTGATATTTTTTACCCATTCCCACGGAGCCATGTCGGGCGTGAAAAATTCGGAAAATCTTTCGAGGGATTTGGGCAGGTCGAAGAGGTCGCTTGCTTTCATTTTATAGTGGTCGAGATTACTCCAAACCGTTTTTATTACAATTAAATTTTTCGGTTTTTAAGCACAAAAAAAGCGCGGCGTGCAAAACGCCGCGCTTCGGTTTCAAATATTAGTCCGCCTCGGCGAACGAAACCTGCTTTACGCCCGATTTCGCGCAGGCGTTGAGCACTGCGATTGCCGACTGGTGCGGAGCGTCGGCGTCGGGGTAAATGGTGACGATTGTCGAGATTCCGCTTCTGTCCGCGCTTGTGCGGAGTCTGCGGAGGGTGGAGGCAAGTTCGTTGAGTTCCACTTCGCCTGCGTGGTCGATTGGCGAGCCGTTGAGGAATATGCTTCCGTCGGGCGCGATTTCGACAATCTGCTCGCTGGGCAGGGCAACGTTCTTTTCCTGCGGCGCGGATTCTGCGGGAAGCGAGAAAAGCAGGTCGGCTTCCTGTTGAATCGGCAGGTACATGAAGTAAATCAGAAGAAGGAACACGACGTCAATCATCGAGGTCAAGTCGAACGAGTCTTCCGATTGCAAAATATCCGAATTTTTCGCCATGGCTTAGTCCTTCAAAGTTCCGAATAGAATGTTGTAGACGCCCGCTTCCGCGCAGGTTTTCATCAAGTCGTTGACGTACCTGAACGGCGTGTGCGCGTCGGCGCGGATATACGCGCCCTTGAACCCTTCGCGTTGGTTGCGCGCCATGAGTGCCTCTTTGATAGTGGGCAGGTCGGACGCGAACGCTCCGAGGAAGAATGTTCCGTTTTCCGAAACCGACAGGAATTGCCTGTCGCCGACGTCTTCGGGAACTTTCGCTTCCGGAGCAATCGGCATGGCAACCTGCACCAACTCCGCCGAAGCGTAGCTGGTTACGGTCATGAAGAAAGTGATGAGAAGGAACACGACGTCAATCATGGGCGTCAGTTCGAACTTCCCGTCATCTTCCGATGGTTTCCAAACTTTCATAAAAAGTTTTTCCGAACGGCTTGATTACTTGTTTTCTTCGGGAGTTTCGGGAGCTTGTTCGACGGCTTCGGCGGGTGCTTCCGCGGCGTCGGCAACGATTTCTTCGATGTCCTGCGGGCCGTACTTGATGGAGAGCTTCATCGTGTAGATGATGTCGCCGATAATGCGCGAGGAGCTGGAGATAATCGCGCCGTATTTGTTCTTGAACATGAAGAAGAAGAACATTGCGGGGATACCTACAATCATGCCCGTTGCCGTTGTGATAAGAGCTTCAGCGATGTTGTCGGCGAGTTTCGATGCGCTGCCTGCGCCTTCCGCGGCGATTGTGTTGAACGCCTTGACCATACCGGAAACCGTACCGTACAGACCAAGCATAGGAGCAAGAGATGCCGTAACCGAAAGGTAGTTAATCAAAACATAGGGCGACGCGAATTCTTCCACCGAAGCTTCCTCCATTGCCGATTCGACCGCCGAAACGTCGATTTCGCGTTCGTCCGCGCGGGCGAGACCGCAACCGATGATGTTTGTAATCGGCGAGGGGTGTTTTTCGCAATATTCGATGGCGTCGCTGATTTTGAGCTGGTTTACGAGTTTTTCAACTTCCTTTACGCCGTCGGGATTGAGGAACTTCTTCCTGCGGAGGGCGATTGCATTGTAAACGATAAGCGTTGTCGCAAAAATGCCGAAGAAGCCGAGGGGGTACATTGTCCAACCGCCTGCGCGCCAGATGTCGGCGAAGGATTTTTCAACGACTTGGGGGGCGTCGGGCTTTTTGGGGGCGTCCGCCGCGGGGGCGTCTGCCTGCGCGAACGAAACTCCCGCTCCGGCGAGCAGAAGGACTGCGATTGACATTATCGAGAGTGCTTTTCTTTTCATTTACTTATAATATTAGGGTGTTGTTTTGTAAAAAAGTTTGTGCGGTGCGTTGCGAATACAGCACGTTTTCGGGATTGAATATTGCCCGCATTCAACGCGCTTTTCAAGCATATTATGATTTTTTTTTAGGGCGGCTTTTATCTGGCTTGCGCTTTGTGGAACTCGGCGAATTCGGCGATTTTCTTGCAGAGCTGGCTGAGCCCGTTGCGGCGGTTGGGGGGCAGATGTGCGGTGATGCCAAGCTCTTCGAGGAACGACGGGTCGAATTGCAGCACCTCTTCGGGGGTAAGACCGTCGTACATCGAGCACACAAGCGACGCTATCCCGCGCGTAATCACGGAGTCTGCGTCCGACTTGAAATGGCATTTGCCGTCCGCGAAAGTCGGCACGAGCCACAGGCTCGACACGCAGCCCTTCACGAGAAATTCGTCGATTTTCAGCTCCTTGTCGAGCGGCGTTGCCGACTTGTTTTTCAGCACGATGTATTCGAACAATTCCTGCGGCGTTCCGAAATATCCGTATTCTTCGCGCACGGCGTTTTTTCTGTCGTCTATGATACCCATTTTATATTCCCAAAATTCTTATTCCGTTTTCCTCGGCGAGTTTCTTTACTTTGTCCTTTTCGAGCACTATGACTTTGTCTGCCTCGACGACCACGTTTTTTATGTCCGCCGCCGCGAGTTTGCGCATTGTGCGTTCGCCGATTACGGGCACGTCGAAGCGGTAGTCCTGATTCGGTTTTACGGTTTTTGCGAAAATGCAGTCTTTTGCCCCGAATGTCGCGGCGCGTTCGAGCATTGCGTCGGTGCCCTCGAAAGCTTCGACGGCAAGCACCGTTCCGCGCGAGACCACGCAGCCCTGTCCGATGTCGAGTCTTGCGCATTCGCGGGCGATGTGCATTGCGTGTTCGATGTGTTCGGGCAGAATGTTTTTCATGTTCGCCCCGCAGAAAAAGCCTTTCGGCGCGAGGGAGTCGTCGAGGAAAGCGCGTGCGTCGAGCATGTCTACGCCGATTTTTTGCAGTTGGTCGGCGATAGCCCCGAAGATGGTTTCGGCGTTTTTGCGTTTGAGGGTTGCGAGCACGAGAATTGCTTTGAGGTCGGGCTTCATACCCTTAAAGAGCTTTTTGGGCGTGATTT
>DHMA01000093.1:0-626 GCA_002405555.1 Opitutia bacterium UBA4654 | reverse complement strand
GTTTGCCCCGCCATGATTGCGTACCGCGCCCCGACTTTTTTGAGGTTTTTCAGCAGGTGTCCGAGCTGTCCGACGTTTGCGCACGCGCGTTGCGAGTCGTCGAACCGCGCCCACAGTTCGGGAGCGGTTTCGCCTTCGAACGCCATTAGCGCGTTGGGGATTCCCGCCGCGTCGAGTCTGTCTTTCAGGAGCGACGGGTATGCGCCCTTGCCGGCGAGGATTGCGATTTTCGCGGATTTGTCGAAGTCGGTTGGCAGGAATTTTGAAATCATGTTAGTCGAAATTTTGACCGTAGCCGAAGAACGATTTTTTCACGGAGCGTTCAGCCGAAATTTTTTCTCCGCATTTAAACAGCGTTGTATCTGCGGCGGATTTGCATTGGGCGATTTTCTTTTTTGCGGCTTCGAGTTCCGAGACCCGCGCGTAGTCTATCGTTATTTTTCCGCCGCATACAACCGCGCGTTGCCCCGTTTTTACGATGTCGGTTTTGCCGTTTTTTGTTTTTACGAACAGCGCGCCTTCGACGGGCAGAACTTCGGTTTTGCCGCCGAATGTCGATACCGAGAATCCGCGGCTTTCGGCTTCGAGCTCGGCTTCGGGCGTCTTGATTTTCAGTGAGCTTGTCG
>DHMA01000013.1 GCA_002405555.1 Opitutia bacterium UBA4654 | reverse complement strand
GGCACAGCACAATAGCCGCGCCGAATAATCATGAAAAGGAGCGAAGCTCCGACGCCGTACAGGCTGCAGCCTGCCGAAGTTCCGACGTCAGGTACACCTTGCGCTCGCGGCTTGCGAGGGAGGCGGAGAAATTTTGCAAAGCAAAATCCGCCTCATGGGGGCTACGCCCCCATCTGTTGAGCGGCGCGGCTCGCGCCCTTTTGGCTTGAAATGTGGTAAATGTGGTACTTTAATACTGTTTTTAAATGGACGGAAGACTTTTAAATATACCGGAGTCAGTGTCGTTGGCGTTGCACGCATTGAAGATGCTCGCCCGCGAGGGGGGCGAAACGCTCACATCGAAAGAGATAGCGGAGCGCACGGGAATGTCGGCAAACCACCTGTCAAAGGTTTTGAGGAGGCTCGTGGTGGGCGGCGCATTGAGCGCGTCAAAAGGCCCAGGGGGGGGATTCTACCTTTCGGCGGAGCAGGAAAAACGCAAACTAATCGACGTCTACTTGCTCTTCGAGCCGTTCCCGTTCAATAACGGGTGCATATACGAAACGTCGCCGCACTGCGACAAACGCAAATGCGTCTTCGGCACATTGATTTGCGATCTGAACAAAAAGTTCTTCGAACACTTCAATAACACGACAGTCGGGGAATTGTCGGATAACGACTGCCCTAAAAAATAGGGCTTCGGACGCGCCGAACGAGTTTGCGCGGAGGAATTTTATTGTTTGACTTTTAGCGAGTCGCGAAAAATAATCAATTTAATGAAGCGGCAAATACTCCCGCCGATTCATGCGAATTATAAAAATTATGAAAAAATCGTTTTTTACCCTCTCCCTTTTGTCCGCGGCTCTTTCGGCAATGTCGATGCAATTCTACTGCGGCGAATACGACGCAACCAACAGAAATGCAAAGTGGTCTAATTGCATCTGGGGCAACAACGTCAACTTTAAAACCGAACCGCTGAAAGGCAAACCGGGGCCTGCGGACTCCGTCACAGTTCGCCCTGGGAATTGGAATTTTGAAATTGACGGCAACTATAACGTGGGAACTTTCCATACGGGCGACGCCTCTACGAGCATTGCCAAAGGCAGAAACTTCAAGGTAAAACGCAGAATCGGTATTTCCATAGCGTGCTTCAACGCGGGCACTACAAACCAGAAATGGGAACGCTGCTCGGTTGAGGGCGGCTCGTACGAAGTAACATTCTGGACGGAGGCAAAGAGCGCGGGCAGGGCGCACCTTTCGCTTTCCGACACAAAATTCAACATCAAGGGCGATTTCATTTGCACAATTCCCGCAAACCCGATTATCAAAAACGCAATCAGGGCGGGCATGGAGGTTTCGCTCGAAGGCGCAAGCGACATGCAGTTCGGCGGCGGCGCAATGATAGACTCAATCATCGCCGACGAAAACGACCAGTGGTTCTTTAAGTGGACATTCAAGGAAAAGGACGGAAAAGTTCCGCACGTTCTCTTCAACCGCCGCGCGCAGTTCGCGAAATGCGATATAGAAGTGGACGTTTCCGACAAGGTAAAAAGCGGCAAATACGGGCTTATCGAATTCATGGACAAACGCTCCGGCATTACCGCGCCGCGCAGCGTTGTAGTGAACGGCAAGGAAGTGAAGCTTGGCGACACTTTCAAAGTGGGCAAACGCACGGGCAAGGTCTATCTTGGCGCGTTCGGCAAAGACCCCAAAACGGAAAACGACCTCGTTTTGGAAATTTCCAAATAGGAGTCAATAGGGCTTCGCCGCCGTAGGCGGACATAAAAAAACCGCAGTTTTCGGACTGCGGTTTTTCGTTTTTTTGCAAGGCTACTTGTGCTTCGCCTTGGCGAGCATTTGGGCGATTGCAAAACGCGCAACGGCTTCGAGCTGCTCGATTTCCTCGTCGTCTACAACCCTGTTTTTCTTGGCGTCTTCGACCGCCTTTAACGCCTGCGCCCTCGCCTTTTCGATGTCGCCCATGTCGAGGTGTTCGACATCTACGGCGGCCTCTGTGAGAACCGAGACGGTGTCGCCCATTATCCGCGCGTAGCCCTTGTCTATTGCGATGTCTTCCTCGCGCCCGTTTATGACAGCGCCGACGCCGCCCGCTTCGAGCATTGTAATGAGCGGAATGTGCCCCGCCAGAATCTGGATTTCGCCGCTTGTTGTGGGCAGCGTAATAGACTCTACGTTGTCGTTGCGCCAGACAACGCCGTCGGGAGTTATTATTTCCAGCGCGAGTGCCATTTCTATTTGCCTTTGTTCTTTTCGGCGGCGGCGAGAACGTCGTCGATAGTTCCTTTGAGGAAGAAATCGTTTTCGTTCACATGGTCGAGCTTGCCGTCGAGAATCATGCCGAAGCCGCGCACCGTTTCCGAAACGGGAACGTAAACACCGGGGACGCCGTTGAACACTTCCGAAACGAACATCGGCGCGGAAAGGAACTTCTGCACCTTTCTTGCGCGCGATACCACAAGCTTGTCTTCGTCGGAAAGCTCGTCGATGCCCAAAATTGCGATGATGTCCTGCAAGTCCTTGTACTTTTGGAGTATCTGCTGGACTCCGCGCGCAACCCTGAAATGCTCTTCGCCGACGATGTCGGGCGAAAGCGCGTTGGAGTTCGACGCAAGCGGGTCGATTGCGGGGTAAATACCCAATGCGGCAATCGAGCGGTCGAGAACGATTGTGGAGTCGAGGTGTGCGAAGGTGTTTGCGGGCGCGGGGTCGGTGAGGTCGTCCGCGGGAACGTAGACGGCTTGGAACGACGTAATAGAGCCTTTTTTAGTGGAGGTAATGCGCTCCTGCAACTCGCCCATTTCCTGCGCGAGGGTCGGCTGGTAGCCGACCGCCGACGGCGAGCGTCCGAGCAATGCGCTGACTTCGCTTCCCGCCTGCGAGAATCTGAAAATGTTGTCGATAAACAGAAGAACGTCCTGCCCTTCGCCGTCGCGGAAATATTCCGCCATGGTAAGGGCGGTGAGCGCCACGCGCATACGCGCTCCCGGAGGTTCGTTCATCTGCCCGTAAACGAGCGAAACTTTCGACTTTTCCGGCTCTTTTTCGTTGATGACGCCCGACTCTACCATTTCGTGGTAGAGGTCGTTGCCCTCTCTCGAACGTTCGCCGACGCCCGCGAATACCGAGAACCCCCCGTGCGCCTTTGCGATGTTGTGGATAAGCTCCATGATGACGACGGTCTTGCCGACGCCCGCGCCGCCGAACGCGCCAACCTTGCCGCCTTTGAGGAAGGGGCAGATGAGGTCGATTGGCTTTATGCCCGTTTCGAGGATTTCCGCCCGCGTGCTCTGCTCGGTAAGCGGCGGCGCTTTGCGGTGAATGGGCAGGCGTTCCTTTGCGGAAACCGCGCCCTTTTCGTCTACGGCGTCGCCCGTGACGTTGAAAATTCTGCCGAGCGTGCACGAGCCTACGGGAACGCTAATCGGAGCTCCCGTGTCCGCCGCCTTGCCGCCGCGTTTGAGACCTTCGGTGGAGGTCATCGCGACCGTCCTCACGACGCCCCCGCCCAGCTGCTGCTGGACTTCGAGCACGATTTCCGACTTCTTTCCGCCGACTTCGATTTCGGCTTTCAAAGCGTTGTAAATTTGCGGAATGGCGTCCGTCGGGAACTTTACGTCAACGACTGCGCCTATGACTTGTGTGATTGTGCCGATTGTCATTTTTGCCTTGTTTTAAATTTTACCCGTTGTTGTTTTCCATAGCCTGCGCGGCGGAGGCGAGTTCGAGAATTTCCGTCGTAATGGCCTCCTGTCTCGCCTTGTTGTACTCAATGGTGAGCGAGTGCACGAGCGCGTCGGCGTTGTCGCTTGCCGACTTCATCGCGACCATTCGCGCCGAGTGCTCCGACGCCTTTGCGTCCAACGCCATGTGGAAGAGCGCCTGCTTTATGTAGTACTGCGGAAGCTCGTCCAGAATGGCTTTCGGCGACGGCTCGAAAAGGATTTCGCGCGAGTCCTCCGCCTTTTCGGCGGTGTCGAGCTTGTAGGTCTTTCTGAGCCTCTTCACGAAGTCGTCTATATTGTCGACGGGTGCGATTTTCACCAGAGTCGGCTCCTGTTTGAGCGTGTTGATGTAGAGCGGATACAGCACTTCGAGCGAGCCGATGTCGCCCTGCTCTTTCGCGAGTTTCATTGCAAACTCCGCGATTTTCCTGACCTCCGAGAATTTAACGTGGTCGCTAATCGAAAACTGCGCTTTCAGCGGCTTGCCGATTCGGGCAATGAACCGCGCCGCGCGGTTGCCCACAGCAATGTATTCGGCGTCGCCGTCGAGTTCGAGAATTGTTTTGAAGAGGTTTGTGTTGAGCGCGCCGCAAAGCCCCTTGTCGGTCGAGAAAACGATGATAAGGCGTTTTGTGCGGTTCTTGTCGGGGTTGTTTCCGTCCAAAACCGAGCCAATTTGCTTTATTACGGTTTCGGTCATGTCCATCAGAAGCGTTGCGTAGGCGCGGCCGTTTTCGGCGGCCTGCTGCGCCCTGCGCATTTTGGAGGCGGCGACAAGCTCCATGGCGTGGGTAATCTGTCCCGTCCCCTTCACCGCTTTAATGCGGTTTCTGATTTCCCTCATTCCTTTCATGGCGTGCCTTTACGCGAATGTTTTGCGCCAGTCGTCGCACATGGCTTTAAGTTCGGCGGCGAGGGCGTCGGAAATTATCTTTTCCTTCGCGATTTTCGCGACCGTGTC
The DNA here is from genome assembly GCA_002405555.1 of Opitutia bacterium UBA4654. GTDB lineage: Bacteria > Verrucomicrobiota > Verrucomicrobiia > Opitutales > Intestinicryptomonadaceae > Merdousia. The sequence continues at coordinate 6,381 of DHMA01000013.1, read as the reverse complement.
TTTGCCGCGCGTCGCGGCGAAATTTTCGAGGCTCGCTTCGGCGTCGGAGATTTTCTTTACATCGATCGAGTCGAAATATCCGTTCTGCAAAGCCCAGAGCACCGCGATTTCAATTTCGACGGGCTTCGGCGAGTTGTTTTTCTGTTTGAGGATTTCGACGAGCCTGTCGCCCTTGTCTATTATCGCCTTTGTGCGGGCGTCGAGGTCCGAGCCGAACTGCGCGAACGCCGCAAGTTCTTTGTACTGCGCGTATTCGCCTTTGAGCTTGCCCGCGACCTGCTTAAAAGCCTTCATCTGCGCCGACGAACCCACGCGCGACACCGAGATGCCGACCGAAATTGCGGGGCGGACGCCCTGGTTGAAAAGGTCGGTTTCAAGGAATATCTGGCCGTCCGTAATCGAAATTACGTTTGTGGGAATGTACGCGCTGACGTCGCCCTGCTGCGTTTCGATGATGGGAAGCGCGGTGAGCGAGCCGTTGCCGTTTTGCTCGTTAAGACGCGCCGAGCGTTCGAGAAGTCTCGAATGCAGGTAGAAGACGTCGCCGGGGTAGGCTTCGCGCCCCGACGGGCGTTTAAGCAGAAGCGAAACTTGGCGGTATGCCGCCGCGTGTTTCGAAAGGTCGTCGTACACAACGAGCGCGTCCATGCCGTTTTGCATGAACCATTCGCCCATGGCGCAGCCCGAATACGGCGCAATGTAGAGATTTGCGGCGTTTTCCGACGCGCTTGCCGCAACGATAATCGTGTACTCCATCGCGCCGTGCTTTTCGAGAAGCTGTATGGTGCGCGCGATGTTTGCGTTTTTCTGTCCGATTGCCACGTAAATCGAATAGACGGGGCGGAAATCGGGGTCTCCCGACGCAAGCCCCTCCCTGTTTATCCGCGCCTGATTTATGATTGTATCGAGCGCGATTGAAGTTTTGCCCGTGCAACGGTCGCCGATGATGAGTTCGCGCTGTCCGCGTCCGACGGGAATCATTGCGTCCACTTCGAGAATGCCCGTTTGGAGCGGCTGGTTGACCGAGCGGCGCGGGAGAATTCCGGGGGCGATTTTCTCCACGGGGTAGAATTCGGAGCTTGCGATGTCCCCCTTGCCGTCAATCGGGCGTCCGAGAACGTCCACGACTCTGCCCAACAGAGACTTGCCGACGGGCACGCTGAGCAGTTTGCCCGTGGTTCTCCCCTCGTCGCCCTCGTTGAGGTTCGACGCGTCGCCGAGCATGACGCAGCCCACTTCGTCTTCGCCCAAGTTGAGCGCGATTCCGAAAATGCCGTCCTTGAAGCTTATCATTTCGTTGTACATGGCTTCGCTCAGACCGTCCAGACGCGCCACGCCGTCGGCGATTGCGACAATCTTGCCGACGTTGCTCTTGCGGTTTTGGCTCTCGATTTTCTCGATGCGCGAGCTTATCTCGTTAAGTATCTCATTCATCTTTTCTTGTAAATTAAAGTTATCGGAGGCTTTCGAGGTCGGACTTCACCGAACGCTCCCAAATGTCGTCGCCGCAGGTGATTCGCACCCCGCCCAAAAGGCCGCTGTTTTCGACTTTCCTGAACACGATTCCCGCCCTGCCCGTCTGCTCGGCGACAAATTTTTTTATGCCGTCGAATGCTTCGTCCGAAATCGCTCCCGAAGATTCCACAAGCGTCTCGCCGCGCCCGATTGCGGGTTTTAGCAGCGTTGCGTATGTGCGCAAAAGCGGAACTTTGCGGGCTTCGGGCACGTTCGCTTCTACATAGTCGCAAACCGCCGAGACGCGGGCGGAGTCCACCCTCCCGTCCGTTCCGAGCGATTCCTCTACGAGTATTTTTGCGAGTGCGCGTGTTTTCACCTTATTTCTTCAACTCCTTTGCGGCAAGATTGGCAAGTTCGGCGCGCTGTTTGTCGTCGAGGATTTTGCCGACGACAGCCTCTGCAGCTTCGGCGACAAGCTCCGACAGTTCCGACTTCAATTCGTCTTTCATGCGGACTTTGTCGCGCGCAAGCTGTTCGTCGTTGCGCTCGCGGATTTCCGCCGCCTTTGCCGACGCCTCGCGCGCGGCGCGTTCGACGGTCTCCTTGGCGTCGTCGCGCGCCGATTTCAGGATTTCCGCGGCTTCGGCAGTCGCCGCCGCCGTTTTTTTGTCGGCCTCCGACTGCGCCTTGGCGAGTTTCTGTTTTGCGTCTTCGGCGTCTTTCAAGCCCTGCTCGATTTTCGCCTTGCGCTCGTTCGACGCGGCGATTACCGGCTTGAATACAAACCTGTACAACGCCGCCGCAACAATCGCAAACGACACCCCTTGGCTGACCAGCAACTGCCACTCAACCCCGAACTGCGACAGAAAACCGAGCGGGTTTCCGCCCGACGCTAATATTGCGGACATATTCCGACGTCCCTTTTATTTGCCGAGGAAGAGCGCGTAGAACGCAACGGCTTCCGCCAGAGCCATTCCGAGAATGCCCAAAACCATGATTTTACCGAACGCCCCCGGATTGCGGCCCACCGCGTCAACCGACTTCATTCCGACCAGCGCTACGCCGAGAGCCGCGCCCATGCAGCCGAGCGCGCCCTGTATGCTGCCGCTTATCGAGCCCATTTGATTTACCGCATCTGCCAATATGTTCATCATTGTCTTTTTCTTTTGTTTGGTGTTTTAATGTTCCTCCTCCTGCCCTGTCAGCAGTCCGATATAGACGGCGGTCAGCAGTGAGAAGAGAAAAGCCTGTATCAGCCCTATCAGCATTTCGAGCAGATAGAACGGAATCGGAATCAGCCACGACGCCCAGCGCGGCAGTCCTATCGCGAGGTTGTGCATGTTTTCAAGCAGAACTTCGCCGCCGAAATTGTTTCCGTAAAGTCGGAACGAGAGCGAAAGAAGCCTCATGAGAATCGAAACTACGTCTATGCAGCCGACCGCGAAAAATACGAAAAACAGCGAGAAGTAAATCGGCAGGGCGATTTCCTTTTTGTCCGCCTTGTTGCCGAATGTGTCTTTCAAAAACCCTTTGACGCCCACATACTTGCCGACAAAATATATCCACGCGCAAAACGAGATTATCGCCAGCGCAAGTGTCGTGTTGAGGTCGGTGTTTGCGGGTCTTAAAAACGGCACGAATTTCTTGAACGTTCCCGCCTCTCCCTCGACAGCGCGGAAGCCGTCCGCCAAGTATTCGGCCGACTGCGCCGCGGCGTTTGTGGCAATCTGCTCTTCGCCTATCGAGCCGACCCCGGGGAGGAGTCCGCTCCAATTCATGATGAGAATGTAGGCAAAGAAGCCCAAGAGAAGCGGGAATGCGCCCTTGAACGCCTTTTCGCCCATGAGCGGCTCGAAAATCGAGCGGAGCCCGTCAACCATGCTCTCTATTATTTGCTGTCCGCAACTGGGGACGGTTTTCGCCCCGCCGCGAATCAAAAGCCTGAACAGGACGATAATTACGAGCGTGAAAATCCACGTTGTGAGCATTGAGTTTGTAATGGGAAAACCGCCGATGTCGAAGAGGTATTCGCCCTTGATTGAAGAGGCAAAGGCGGGTGTCGCGCCGAAAAGGACGGCGCACACTGCCATAACGGAAATCTTTATTGTTTTTCCCATATCCGCTCTATATTTATAGGTATAAAACTTGACGACGGGCGAACATTGTCAACATTTTTTTTGCGGAGGCTTTATGTTTTTGTTTGGAATTTTCTTGGTTCGCGTTGAAAGCCTCCGTGCTCGCGCGGGTGTCTATTTGCGGGTTTTTGGGGCATGGCGGCTTCCGTTTTATCCGTTAAAATCCGCCTTTGCTTCTTCGGGCGATTTTGTAAGTTTTGCCGCTGCCCAAATTTGCGTTTTTTAATTGCGGGGTAGTGGGGGAGCTTTCGCCGCGCTCCTTTCCTATTTTTTCATTCGCGGTGTAAATCCGCCCGCAAAAAACGCCCGACCCTTGTTGCGGGGCGGGCGTTTTGAAGTTTGCGAAAATTCCGTCTATTTGCGTCTGCGGTAGAGAGCCGCCGCCAGCGCGATTGCCCCGAAAATCGCCGCCCATTCCGCGGGTTCGGGAATCGCCGTCGTCGAGAGCCAGCCGTTGTTGCAGTAGATTTTGTCTACCTTGACTTCCGTGCCGTCGATTGTCTGGTAGATTTCGAAAATCGAGGAGAAGTCTTCGATGCTTTCCCAGTTGTTGACGAATACGGAGTTGTCGATGAAGTCGTGCAGGACAATCAAGCCGCCGTCGGAAGCGGCGAATGCGGCTTTGAGCACCGCGCCCTCGGAGACGAAAACGTCGAGGTTGTTTTTGAGGGCGGTGATTGTCGCAAAGTCGTTGGAGGCTGAGAGGATAAGCTCGGCTTTCGTCGTGCCGTTGAGCGTGGAAATCGAGACCAGCCCGCCGTTTGCGTCGCGGATAGCCTGCGCCTTTTCGAGCACTACCGTTCCGCGCTGTATGTTGATTTGCGCGTTTTCGGTGCCTACTATGAACGACTTATTGCCCGCGTCGATTGTGAACGTGGTGTACGAGGCGTCCGTCGTTCCCGCCTGAATGCGGACGGTGTTAGCGACGGTCTTGAACGAAGAGCCGTTTCCGAAAGTGCTTACGCGGTTGAAAACCGTCGTCGTTCCGCCGAGCTGTTGCAGGGCGCCGTTTACGACGAGGTTGTTGAATGTTGTGTCTTCGCGCACGGTAAGCGAGCCGTTGACGGTAACCCAGAAGCCCGCGCCCGTCGTGATTGCGCGAATGTCCACGCTCGACGAGTTGTCGATAGTGGTCGAGGTGTTCATGTTGAAGACGCCGTTGCCGCTTACGGTTGTGCCGTTTTGGAGGATTGTCGATTTCTTTTGCGTGCTCGTGAACGTGCCGTCGAGCGTCATGTTGACGTTGTCGAGCGTAATGGTATCCGTGGTTTTGAGCTGTCCGGCGATAACCACGTCCGTATTTGCGAGGGTTGCGCCGGCGACGTTAAGCGTTGCGTCCGCCGCTACGTTTACCGCGCTTCTGTGTGCCGTGTCGCCGTTTGCCACAATCTTGTTGTTTACTGTGAATGTGGAGTTGCCGTTGACGTTGAGAATCGACGAATTGCCCAGCAGCAGCCCCTGTTTTGCGTGCGTCGAGTTTAGCGCAGTCGAAGTGTTGATGTTAAGCGTAGGCGTCTGTTCAACCGCGCCGCCGCCTTTAAGTTCCAAATACGACGTTCCCATTTCGACTTTTGCGGTTGCCGTAGACGATTCGTCGGCGGTTTGAATGGTCAATTCGCCCATTTGGTACTGGATAGGCTTGCCCGTCTGGTTGTCGATAACCGTATATTCGCCCGACGCGTCGGGAATGCCAAGCGTAAAGCAGCCGAGCAAATTCCACTGATACGGGCTTGTGGTCGTCGAGCCATCGCCCAAGTTGAATTTCAGCGAGCGGACAACGTAGCCTTTTTCTGGGTTTGCGCTCGCAATGCCGAGACGCGCGCGCGAACCGTCGGTGCCGCTGTAATAAATATTGTAGTCGAAGTCTCCGCTTTCGAAGCCTACGATGGTGTTTGTTTTGTCGATTGTAAAATCTTTCCAATCGGCAAAGGCTGCGGACGCCGTCGCGGCGACGGCAAGGCCGAGTAGTAGCTTGTTTCTCATAGTGGTTTTGGTTAAGGTTAGTTCCAGCATTCGGCTGTGTTATAATAACTTTTGAAACATATTTCCCGAAACGTCAAGGGAATTTTTCGAGAATGATTTCTTTTGTCGTTGGCGGCGAGTGCTCTATAAATAGAGCGGTTTCGCAAAGCGCGGGCGCGGAATCGGAGCGTAAATGCGGCGCGGCGGGCTGTGGACGGGTTATGAATGGACTCTTCCCCGTCTGCGTTAGCGGCGGATTTTGCCGAAACTTGTTTTTGTTTCGTCGCAGTCCTCCCTCCCCCGCCCCCCCCCTGCCTTTTTTTTTGCGGGAATGTTTGCAGGGGCGTGTTTTGCGGAGGGGGGCGTTTCGGTGTCGTCTGATTAGTGACAGAAGGTTTGAATAGTGGACGGTGGGGGAAGATTATGGACGATTATGGGATTTTATGCGGGGTTGAGAGCCGTTTATGTCGTTGCGAAAGGTTTGACCGAATTTTGCGGCGAAATGCCCCGTTTTACGGCGCAGTGCCAAACGTTTGACCAATTTTTCGGATTTTGTCGCGCGCTGGTGAGTGTCGGAAATTTTTGCTGCGGGGTGTCGTGCATCACGCGCTGGGTGCAACAAAAATTGTCGCACGGCGGGTGAACTCGGGTTCTGTTTTTTTCGGTAGCGGCGGTGAAAAATCGGGAAAATGAAAAGCCCTTGCAGGTTGTTTGCAAGGGCTTTGTTTATGGGTTGCAATCGGGTTGCAGGTTATCGTTTGCGGGCGGTGTGTTCGCCGTCGTCGGTGGCGGTGAACGGGTAGTCGGGGTGGGTGGCGAACTCTAT
>DHMA01000123.1:2361-3203 GCA_002405555.1 Opitutia bacterium UBA4654 | reverse complement strand
CCGTAGAGGTCTCCGCCGAACACGGCTACGGCATCGACGCGCTCGCGCAAATCTTGGAGCGCGAATGCGGCGACATCTCCACGCCGCCGCAGGACGACTCCGCCGACCGCGTTAAAATCTGCGTCGCGGGCAGGCCTAACGTCGGCAAAAGCTCCATTTTGAACAGGCTTCTGGGCGAGGACAGGCTGATTGTAAGCGACGTCGCGGGCACTACGCGCGACAGCGTAAAATGCGACATAGACTCTCCGCTGAAAAACGGCGAAGTCATGAAATTCCGCCTCTTCGACACCGCGGGGCTGCGCGTAAAACGCAAGACTAACACGTCGCTCGACTACCTTTCGTCGCTCCGCACGCGCAAGGCGATAGAGGCGTCCGACGTCGTGCTTCTCGTGCTCGACGCAATGGAGGGCGTCTCGGAGCTCGACAAGCGTCTTGCGGGCGAAATCCTCGAATGCGGCGCGTCGCTTATTGTCGTCGTCAACAAGTGGGACTACGCAACCGAAACTTTCGCAAAAGCCCCCCTGCGCGGCTACTCGGATATCCGCGAGTTCGGCAAAAAATTCGACGAAGCCGTCCGCAAAAAACTCTACGCCATCGGCGACTCCCCCATGTTCTTCGTCTCCGCAAAAGACAACAAGGGCGTCGATAAACTGCTCGAAGCCGCGTGGCGCATGTACAAAAAAATGAACCTCTCCGTGCCAACCTCCAAACTCAACTCGTGCATAAAGTCGATATTGGAGGAGAACCCGCCGAAATATATCGAGGGCAAACGCTTCAAGGTTTATTACAGCGTCAAAATTTCGTCGCGCCCATATACCGTCAGAATGTACTGCAATCGCGCC
>DHMA01000123.1:0-2297 GCA_002405555.1 Opitutia bacterium UBA4654 | reverse complement strand
ATCGCGCCGACGTCCTGACCGAAACGTACCGCCGCTATATCGTAAACGGCCTGCGCGAAAAGCTCAACCTCGGCGGCGTCGCAATAAAGCTCGAAACGGTCGGTAAAACGCCGCAGACATTGCAGGAACGCATGGAGGGCAAAAAACGCAAATGACAAAAACCGCTTTCTTCGCCTCCGACCCAATCGCGCTCGACGCAATCGAATTTCTGCGCAACTCGCGCGAATTTCCCCTCGCGTGCGTCGTCAGCAACCCCGACAGACCGCAGGGCAGGGGGAGGAAAGTCGCCCCGAACGAAGTCTCGAAGTGGGCAATCGAAAACGGGGTCGAACTCCTGCGCCCCGAAGGCGGAGTCGGCGACGACACCGTGGCAAGGCTGCGCGAACTCGGCGTCGAAATGATAATCGTCATGGCGTACGGCTGCATGCTCCGCGGCAACGTGCTAAACTACGGTCAATATCCCTGCCTCAACCTCCACGGCTCGATTCTTCCCAAATACCGCGGCGCGTCGCCGATAGAAACGGCAATCGCAATGGGCGATACCGAAACGGGCGTGAGCCTCATGCGCATCGTAAAAAAAATGGACGCGGGCGCAGTCTGCGACGTCGAGAAAATCGCGATAGACGAAACCGACACAGCCGAATCCCTGCGGCTTAAATTCCGCAGGGCGTGCCCTGCAATCCTCGCAAGAAACCTCGAATCAGTAAAAAACAAAACCGCAAAATTCGCCGAGCAGGACGAATCGGCGGCAAGCTACACGCGCAAATTCGACAAGTCCGATATGTATATAGACTTTTCGGGCTCGGCGAAATCGGTTCGCGACAGAGTCCGCGCGCTCGGCTTCGGCGTGCTCCAATACGGGGAGGACGCAATCAAGGCGCGGGACGCGTCGTGCGAAAACTGCGGCGGCGGACACCCAGCAGGCGCGATACTTTCGGCGTCGGCGGACGGGCTCGCCGTCGCGTGCGGCAGCGGGGCGATTGTCTTCAAAAGCCTCCAAAAACCCTGCGCCAAAATGATGCCCGCAAGGGAATTTTTCGCGGGATACAAGATGGGAATCGGGGAAGTTTTGAAGTCCTTTCCGTATAAGAGTCTTCTGAAATGATTTTTTACGCAACCGTAAAAAAAATTTGTTGCCAAAGCTTCAAAAAAAGTGCAAAAGTAGTATAACAAAACGATAGGAGGCGAATCGAAATTTTTATAACGCCGCAGTCGGTTTTGCATATTTTGATAGCCAATGGGAAAAATGATGTCTGAAATGACAATTTCAACACAACGGGTGTCCGAAACGGATACTTCGGAACGCCGTCTCCCATTCGGCAATACTTCCGCTTGCGGAATGTCGGAAAATATCGAGAGCCATTTCAATAGTTCCGCCGGAAACGGCGACTTACCAATAATAACAAAACAAGAGAAGATATGGCAAAAACAGTAGCAAAAAAACCGGCGGCAAAAAAAGCTCCCGCCAAGAAAGTGTCAACTAAGGCGGTAGCCAAAAAAGCTCCGGCGAAAAAGGCGGCAGTCAAGAAAGTCGCGGTAAAGAAAGCCGCTCCCGCAAAGAAGGCCGTAAAAGCTCCTGCAAAAAAGGCGGCGGTAAAAAAGGCTGTTGCTAAAAAACCCGCCGCAAAGAAACCGGCGGCAAAAAAGGTCGCTCCGAAAGCCGCGGCAAAACCCGCCAAGAAAGCGTCCGTTAAAAAGGCAGCCGTAAAAGCTCCCGCAAAAAAGGCATGCACAAAGAAAGCTTGCGCGGCAAAGCCCTGCACAAAGAAAGCCGCTCCCGCCAAGAGGGCCTGCTGCGGCAAAAAATGCGCGGCTAAGAAATAGCTTCCACACAAACTTCCCGAATTGAAAGGGAATCCGACTGTCGGCGCACATTTCGTGCGCCGATTTTTTTGCGCCTTAACGGATACCCCCACATAATTAAAACAGCCCTAACAATGTGAAATTCGCCAACCCGCAATGCAATCATAAAACTTGCAAAAGTGTTTTGAGACAAAACATCGCCGCCAACGGCGACGAAAAAGCCCTCGGTCGAATCAACAAAGACCTGAGGGCTGCCGAGGAATGACCTTAATAACCGAGCCAACGCTTCACGTTCTCGGAATGCTCGTACCTCGTGGGGAAACGGGAAAGCAAGCAGAGCAAATAGATGCCGAGTCCGCATCCGACGATGTAGATGAACACGCTAAAAAAAATTTCAAATACAGTTTCCATGTCCGTTTCTAAATAGGGTATAGGATAGTGTGCTGTGCCCAAAATTAGGACAGTAAGCTAAGGGAGTAAATCGAGTTGGTTGA
>DHMA01000131.1:426-4071 GCA_002405555.1 Opitutia bacterium UBA4654 | reverse complement strand
CTAGACTACGGCATGGGAAGCTCGCGCGACTGGGCGGCAAAGGGAACGAAGCTGCTCGGAGTAAGGGCGGTCGTGGCGAAGTCTTTCGAAAGAATCCACCGCAGCAACCTCGTGGGAATGGGCGTTCTGCCCTACGAATTCACAAACGGCGAAGACGCGGCGTCGCTGGGAATAGACGGAACGGAAACGTTCACGATAGAGGGCGAAATCAAGCCCGCGGCAAAGGCGACGCTCAAAATAACGAAGCCCGACGGCTCGACGAAAACCGCCGAACTGCTACTGCGCGTGGACACGCCGATTGAAGTCGATTTCTACAAGGAGGCGGGCATTCTGCCCTACGTCCTGAAAAAAATCCTTAACAAATAATCGGTCTTTTCCGCTCAAATCCCTATGGGTGAAGAAACAAAATATCTCGTCAGAATTTGCGGCAAAACCGCAATGCTGGCGGTTGCGGGAAAGGCGGGCTACCTGAACTGCCGAAGCGCGGGAGAATTCTTCGCGTCGGCGGTCGAAAAGGGCTGCACGAAAGTGCTTGTCCAGCTCGAAAAATGCACGGGCATGGACAGCACGTTTCTGGGCATGATTGCGGGAGTGGCGTTGAAACTAAAAAAGTCGGGCGGCGAACTGCTGCTGCTCAACCTCAACGAACGCAACCGCGAACTCGTGGAAAACCTCGGAATCGCAAGGCTCGTGAAAATCTCGGAAGGCCCGATTGACGCGAACCTCGGCGACGCCCTGCCGTCGGCGTCCGCGCCGACCTCGGCGATTCTCGACGCGCACCAAAACCTCGTTGACGCCCACGCCGCAAACCTCGCGAAATTCGAGGACGTAATAAGCTTCTTGAAAAAGGAAAACAAGGCGTGATGGAGTCGCCCGAAACAATTTTTCTCTGCGCGGCGGTCGCGCTTGTCTCTTTCGGGCTGGGGCTTTACTGGCGGCGCGAATACTTCCGCGCGAGGGAGGAAATCGACAGGCGGCGCGAGGAAACCGACGTCGTCATAGAATTCCTCCACAAGACGGCGGAGGACATCGGCAGCGCGAGCGAACCGTCGCGCTACAAGCCGAACCTCTACAAACGCATTGTGCGGGCGACCGCGCTTTCGTGCGGGGCGATGAGCGCGTGCCTCTACGAAAAACTCCCCGACGGACAACTCAAAGCGATGGCGACGGAGGGGCTGTTCCCGCCGCAGTCGAAAAAAATCCCCAAACAGAAGTCGGATATTCTGCGCTCGAAATTTTTGGAGGACGCGCTCGCGGAGGAAATTCTCGCGCCGAACAGCGGAATAGTCGGACGCGTGGCGGCGGAAAAACGCGGCATTCTGGTAAAACGCGCGAAAAAGGACACGCGCGTAATAAAACACGAAGACGAGTCGCTGAAAATCCGCAGCCTGATTGCCGTGCCCGTGATATTTTCGGGCAAACTCTACGGAGTGCTCGCGGTGGCAAACCCGATTTCGGGCGGCTCGTTCACGCGGACGGATTTCTCGCTCGCGCGCTCGCTCGGCGAACAGGCGGGGCTTGCGCTCCACAACATAGAGGCGGTCTCCGCGCTAATCCTCAAAAACAAAATGGAGTTCGACCTCCGCATCGCAAGCGGCGTGCAGCAATACCTCCTGCCCGCAAAGCTCGCCAATACGGAAAACCTCGAATTCGCGGTAAAATACTTTCCGCAACAGCTCATAGGCGGCGACTTCTACGACTTCATCGAACTGCCCGCCGGCAAGCTCGGAATAGTCGTGGGCGACGTGTCGGGCAAGGGAGTTTCGGCGGCGATTATCATGGCGATTTGCCAGACAAAACTGCGGTACATCGCAAGGGAAAACGCGTCGCCGTCCGACACGCTCAGAAAACTCAACGCCGAAATGGTTGTGGCAATGCGCTCCGACATGTTCATCTCGATGGTCTACGCGGTGATTGACTCGGACGCGTCGAAAATCACGCTCGCCCGCGCGGGGCACGAACCCGCCCTGCTCTACCGCGCCGACACGGGGAAAACCGAAAAAATCAGAAGCGGCGGAATGGCGCTCGGCATGGTTGCGCCCGACATCTTCGACGAAACGATGGAGGACGTCTCGTTCGACTTCGCCCGCGGCGACATCTTCACCCTTTACACCGACGGCATAACCGAAGCCGCAAACCCCGACGGCAACGAATACACAACCGCAAAACTCGCCGAAGAGGTCTCGGCGGTCGCCGCGAAAAACGCCGCCGACATCAACAACGAAATCATCGCCGACGTCGAACGCTTCACGAAAAATTCGACATACGCCGACGACCTGACACTCGTTACAATAAAACACATTTAACCGCAACATTCACAATTAAAAAAAAGGAAATATCATGCCCGGAGTAGGCAAACTTCTCAAACAGGCGCAGAAAATGCAAAAGGCAATGGAAGCCGCGCAAAGCGAGCTTGAAGCACTCGACATCGAAGGCTCGGCGGCGGGCGGCGCAGTCAAGGCCGTCGTCAACGGACAGGGCGCATTGAAATCGATAAAAATCGACCCCGAATTTTTGAAGGAGGACGCCACAAGCGTCGAAACTTCGGTCGTGGCGGCGGTTCAGGACGCCGCGGCAAAGGCGAAACAGGCGAGCGAAGAAAAGATGTCGTCAATCACGGGCGGCTTCTCGCTCCCCTTCTAACGCAAACGCGCAAAAACTTTCGACGAACGGAGACGGAAACGCCTCCGTTTTTTTGCAAAAAAAATTTGATTTTTGCCGCTGGCGTGTAAGATGTCGTTTCCCGTGAAAATAAACATAATCTCATGCGAGGATTTCGGCGAGCAAAGACGCGCCTTCGGACGCCCCACGCCCGAATATCCGCAACTTTTCGCCGACCTCTTCCGCGCGGCGGGAACAACGCAATTCGCCGTATTCGACGCAAAACACGGCGAACTGCCCCAACCCGAAACGGGCGAAAAATACGTCATAACGGGAAGCCTGTCGAGCGCGTACGACGCCGACGAATGGATTGCGCGGCTGAAAAATTTTGTGCGCGCGGCTTTTGCGGCGGACGCGAAAATCGCGGGAATCTGCTTCGGACACCAGCTCGTGGCGTACGCGCTCGGCGGACACGTAGAACGCGCAAAAGTCGGCTGGGGCGAGGGCATCAGATTCTCGCCGTCGGCGTCCGAATTTATGTCGGCGCAATTCCCCGACGGCGGCTTCTGGCTCGACTACAACCACCACGACCAGGTTTTGAGACTGCCCGACGGCGCGGAGCGCCTTTCGGGAAGCGAGTTTTGCCCAGTAGAATCGTTCAGAATCGGCAATAAAGTTCTGTGCTTTCAGGGACACCCCGAATTTACGCGCGAATACTCCGACATGCTGTTCTCGTATTTCAAAAACGAATTCCCCGCGCCGATACAGACCGCCCGCGAAGCCGCAAAAGACAGGGAAACAGACAGACTGAAAATCGGGAAAATCATAGCAGACTTTTAGGCGCAATACAGACCTCTAGCATACAAAAAGCCCCATTAAAGACGCCGACTCGCGCCGCTACCGCCCACCACCACAAGCAAAGCCCGAACATCAAGGGCTTCGCCTTTGCAACTATGTTTCGACAGCCAACATTTTAAGTTCGCGACATCAAGCCATTGCCGCGCAATGCGTACTTATACAGAAAAGGCGCGGGTATACCCGCGC
>DHMA01000131.1:0-369 GCA_002405555.1 Opitutia bacterium UBA4654 | reverse complement strand
CCCGAACGAAGTTCGGGCGTCAAGGGCTTCGCCTTTGTTAGAAGAGCTTGGAGATTTCGGCTTGTTCTTCGAGGAGTTCCGCGTTGGAGGCGGCGATTTTTTCCTTGGCGAAGTCGTTAAGCTCGATGCCCTGAACGATTTCCCAGTCTTTGCCGTTCGAGCGGACGGGGAGAGAGGTAATAGTGCCTGCGGGCGTGCCGTAGCTGCCGTCGGAGCAAACGCCGACGCTGAACCAGTCGCCTGCTTTCGTCGGGGTGACGAGCGTGCGGACGGTGTCGATTGCCGCGTTTGCCGCCGAAGCCGCGCTGGAAAGGCCGCGAGCCGCGATAACCGCCGCGCCGCGCTTCTGAACAGTCGGGATAAACGTGA
>DHMA01000203.1 GCA_002405555.1 Opitutia bacterium UBA4654 | reverse complement strand
TTGCGCTGGGGGGCAATCATCAAAAAGTACATTGCCGCGAACATGAGAACCACGAAAATGAGCATGGACGACCCGCCGCCCTGCTGCGCGTTTTCGGCGGGAGCAGCCGCCTGTGCGAAAAAGGATATAAAATTATTCATACTGATACTTTCGATTTTTGGAAATTAAGCATTAAATTCACACTCTTTCCGACTTGCAAGAAAAAAAGCTCTTTTTTTAAGCCCAATCGCCCCTCTAAGTCGGAGCGCGGTCGGCGCGGACAAAAAAGACGCCGACACGAAGTCGGCGTCCAAGCGTCCAAAAATGAAAAAACGATTAAATTACTTAATCTTTTTCTTGGCTTCAGCAACCGTGAGCTGCTCTCTTGCCAAGTTCTGCAACGTGTTCGCGATGAAGTTCGAACGGTTGCGGTTGTCCATTTTTGCAAGCTCGTCAATCTGCTGGACGAGGCTTTCGGGGAGGCTGATCGAAATTTGAGTCATTCCAACCATTTTACCAGAACCTTTTTTGCGTGCCATTGTTATTTTCCTTTTGGGTTTGTTTGATATTATAATTGTTAATTCCCTTGTCTTCCTCCGCCCGCTATCCGACCTTTCATTTTATCGGACGGAACTTCGGTTGATTTAGAAATATACACTATATTCTCTATAACTAAACCGTATAATCAACGCGCTTTACATAATGTCAACTTTTTTTCGCTGTTTTTCAGCTAAAAAGTCGAAATTTTTCGATTTTAACAATGTGATATTCAATTAAATTCAATTCGCCGCATTATACTTTAACGCCAAGCGTACTAATAGTTATGAACAAATATATTTTTGCAACACACTGAATACAACCCACATAAGCCAAACAATCCGCACCCGAAACGCAAAAAAAGCGGACTCGCCGCAAGGGCGGATCCGCCGGCGCAGGGGGTTGCGCCTAAAAAAAATCAACGAGGCATCAAATATCTGAAAAATATTTTGCAATACGTTTCCTTGCCGATTGTGGCGAAAAGATAGTCGTAGGGAATCATTCCCATCTCCGTGGCGTTTTTCGTGCTGCTATTTGTGCTCTTCCAGTCGGCGAGCCTCTGCACGTTTTTGACGCGGGTAGTCGCCTTGCAAATGGCGTCGGCATAGGCGCGTTCCTTCGACTTCCCGAAGCCCGTTACCATTTCGGTTTCGAGAAACCACGTTTCGGGCATTTCGTCGGAATAGTTGAAGCGCACCATGCAGATGAATTTGGGAGAGTCGGAAACGAAAACCGAATCCTTGACTCTGAAATTCGCCTTGCGGCCTACGAATTTGCGGATAGCCTCCGAAGCGTACATTTCGGCGTCTTCGGCAGTGCGCCCCCAAACGCAGACCTTGCCGTCGATAACCTGCTTGCGCATTCTGACGGGCTTTTTCTTTTTCGACTGGTTCTTGCCCTTTTCAAGCTCTTTGAGCTGCTCGGAAAACGACTTCGCGGAAGCTATGGACTTCCCCTTGTCGGGAGTTTTTATCGCTTTCGAGTCGGGCGAGACGACGTCTTTGACGCCCGCCATGGCGGGGGCGGTAAGCTCCAACGGCTTCGTCGGCTTCGGCGGAGCTTTCTTTTGCGGAGCGGCGGGCTTTGCGGCGGCTTTCTTCTTCGCACCGACCGCGCCCGCGGGAGCGGCTTTCGCGGCGGCGGTTTTGCTCGCCACCTTGTCGGGCGCGGCAAAAGATTCAGTAGAGAAAACCGAAACCGCGCAAACGGCAATAACCGACGCAACAAATGCCCGCTCCAAAACGGATACGGCGGAAACACACCGCGATTTTGATTCAGACGAAAAACAGCCCGAGAGCCGGCGGGACGTCGCGGACAACAAACGCCGCAGCCCCGAAGAGAGCGATTCGCCAAGCTTCAAACCCAGCCCGCTCACATTCCCGAAAAAGATTGTCATTTCATCGAGAGCGTCGGAAACCGCGCGCCCGCATTTCGAGCACCCAAGCCTCCATCTACCCCTCAAAAAACAATTAGTAAAACAATTAGTTAGACCCTCCCTGAACATGTTCCTACCTCCGAAAGCATATAGAAGAGTATAAGTATAATAATGTCAATGAAAAAATTTGTACTTTTTTAGACTTTTTTGTTTATCGGCAAATTTTATATTGCCTTGACGAAAACATAAAAAATGCAATCATACCGCACTTTAACGCATTAAATTTTTTATGGCTACCAAGAACGCAGAATACAATTTTTCCGAAATAGAAAAATACTGGCAAAAGAAATGGGATGACGAAAAAACATTCCACGCCGAAACCGCGGCCGCCGCTCCCAAATACTACATTTTGGACATGTTCCCCTACCCGTCGGGCGCGGGTCTGCACATCGGACACCCCGAAGGCTACACGGCGTCGGACATCTTGGCGCGCTATAAATGGGCAAACGGCTTCAACGTCCTGCACCCGATGGGCTGGGACGCTTTCGGACTTCCCGCCGAACAGTACGCGGTAAAAACGGGTACACACCCCTCGATTACGACCGCCGCAAATATCGACAACTTCCGCAAACAGATAAAATCGATAGGCTTCGCAATAGACTGGCAGAGGGAAATCAACACGACAGACCCGTCGTACTTCAAATGGACGCAGTGGATTTTCCTGCAACTTTTCAAAATGGGGCTCGCGTATGTGGACGAAAAACCCGTGTGGTGGTGCCCGCAACTGGGAACGGTGCTCGCAAACGAGGAAGTCATAGACGGCAAGAGCGAAGTTGGCAAATTCCCCGTGGAGCGCAGAAAGCTCCGCCAGTGGGTGCTGAAAATCACGGCATACGCCGACAAACTCATCAAGGGGCTGGACAAGCTCGACTGGCCCGACTCTACAAAACGCCTGCAACGCAACTGGATTGGACGCTCGGAGGGCGCGGAAGTCGATTTCGAAATAGCCGACTCCTACGCAAAGGGTCAAAAACTGCGCGTGTTCACAACCCGCCCCGACACGCTCTACGGCGCAACCTACATGGTCGTAGCCCCCGAACACCCGCTCGTTGACAAGCTCGTTTCGCCCGACCAAAAGGCGGCGGTGGAAGCCTACCGCAAGGCGATAGCTTCGAAGAGCGACCTCGACAGAACCGACCTCGCAAAGGAAAAGACGGGCGTGGCTACGGGCGCGCACGCAATCAACCCCGTCAA
>DHMA01000065.1:1050-8334 GCA_002405555.1 Opitutia bacterium UBA4654 | reverse complement strand
CCGCGCTCCTTTCGCGTTTGTCCGCGTAAGACTCGGTTTTGCGTTTGTCCGCGCCGACGCTTTGCGGGCGCATTTGCCCGCGCTCCGCGCGATGCCCCGTTCGGACGCTTTCTTTCCCCAACGGAAAGCTTGCGGGGGGGGAGCGGAGCGTCTGTTGAAGATTTGGCTTGGCGTTCGGCTAAGACGCAAAAAATCCCGCGCGGATTTTCTCCGACGCGGGATTTTGTTTTGCATGAGCTTTCGCGCTTTATTTCGCAAAGTGCCTGTATCCCTTGGCGGGAACGCTTTTGCCCTTGTATTCGAACGGCGCGGAAGTGTAGTTTACGGCGATTTCCTCGCCGCTTTCGAATGTCGAAACAAACACGCCTTTCGACACTTCGCGGTGGTCCTGCATGAATTGCAGTTGCAGGTGTTTGAGCTTCTGGAACTCGTCGTAGGCGCGTTTCATGGGCTTCAAGTTTTTGTAGTCGGTATAATAGAAAACGGGGCGGGCGTCGAACTCTATCGCTTTGAGCCAGCGCGTTTCGGGATTTTCAAGATAGTCGTACGCCTTGCGCTGGTCGGAAGTCGCGTAGGACTTCGGGTAGAGGGCGTCGATTGTCGTGTAGTAGGGGTTGCTGAGAATTATGCCGTGGTAGACAAGCTGCCAGAGCGGCACGAACTTTTCGGCGAGCTTTTCGGGCTTGCCCTCCCAGTCGGGATACGACCACAAATAGAGCGCGAAGTCGAGAGTGGGCGCAAGGTGGTCAAGCCCGCCCTCCGACGCAAGACCGCCGAAAATTTCGTGCGCGTATCCGCCTACCCTGTTTTCGTAGTCGACCGTCTGCTGCCTGTTGAGCGGGTGCATGGGGTCTTTGCACGGATAGGGGTGCACGAAAGACATTACGTCGAGGTGCATGATTCCGTTGAGACCGAGAGCCTTCATCTTCTTGAAGTCGTCCTTAATCCAGAGGTCGTAGTAGCGTTGGAAACACGGGCGGAACGCCTTGCCGCCGGGCTGGAAATAGTCGAAGAACGGCGAGCCGTCGGGGTACATCGCAATTCCGTTGTCGTTCCACCTGTTCGATATGGAAAACACCGAAAACGGGTTTATGTGGCAGTTGATGTGGTAGCCGAGCGACTTCCCCTCGGCGATTGCCGCGCGGAACTTCGCCTCGCCTCCGAGCTTCGGCTCGACGGGGAAGAATTGCGGAAAACGTCCGTCGTGCCCCGAAGTGTTCCAGCCTACGGAACATACTTCCGCCTTGTCGATTCCCTCGGCTTTCATGCGGCGCATGATGTCGGCGAAGTCGTCGAAAGTGAAAAATATTTCAAGCTCGGGCTCGTTTTCGACAGTCTGCATTGCGTGCGCGGGGTTCTTCTCCTCCGACTTCTTCCTTGCGTGCTTTACGCGGACATAAATTGAATCCGCCGCATACGCGAGCGCGGGATTGTTCTTTATTCTCTCTTTGAGCGGCGCGACTGCCCCCGTCGAAAGCTGGAAGTTGCGGTAAACCTTGGCAATGTCGGCATAAGTTGCCTTGTCCTTTTCGAGCGGGTAGTAGTCTACGACAATGTCCTCGTAGGGGTCGAAGGCAATGGTGCGCGAGATTTTCGCGCGGTTGTTGCAGTCGGGGTCCGAAATGAAAAAGCGGGGAAATACGCGGTATTCGCCGTTGCGGGCTTCGACCGTCGGACGCTGCTCGTGCTTCAAACCCTTGACGATTGCCGCAAACGCGCCCGCAGGAGTCTTCATTCCGAAAATCGGCATGTGGCAGTAGCGCGGAGTGAACTCGCCGTTGTCGTATTTAAATTCGCCGTAGGAACTGTCGCCGAGAACAAAGAAGCCGTTGTCGCCCTTTTTCGCGAAGGCGTCGTCCGCCAAAATGTCGATGTACTTGACATCGCGCTTGATGTCGGCAACGGGGACGGTAATTCTGAACGCGTCTCCCGCCTTTTCGAAAGACACTTGCCTCTCGACAGTCTGCCCGTCAAGCTTCTTTATCCGAAGCGTCGCAGTTTGGAGCGCGAAAACGTTTGAGGCCGCCGCCAGAGCGAACATAAAAATAAGAGATTTTCCCATATATATCCTGTGCTGAATGACTGAAATTCCAGTACTCAATCGTTAGAGCAGGCAACTGTCAAGATAAAAGCCCGTTAAATTAATTTGCGCACAAAGACTCGAAAAAACTTGACTGATAGCCTCCGAAATGTACCTTGAACAACATTATGGCAGATAAATCAGAAAAGAACGAATTTAACGTTGCGGGCAAATTCTACGTTGACTCGCAGTGCATAGGTTGCGCCCTCTGCAATTCCACGGCGGAAGGCTTTTTCCAAATGAGCGACAGCGGTTGCGCGTACGTCGCAAAACAGCCCGAATCGGACGCCGACACGGCACTCTGCACGGAAGCAATGGAATCGTGCCCCGTACAGGCAATCGGCGACGACGGCGAATAATTGCAACAATATTTAAACCATCACGGCGCGGCGCAAACCGCGCTTTTTTTGCGCCCATTCCCCGCGCAAAGCGCGACTATTTAAATCTGTTTCTTGCAAACGTTCGGCATTTCCCAACGCCAGTAATTGGCGAAGCCAATACGAACTAATCGGGGAAAGGCGCGGTTATAGCCGCGCCGCATTATCACAGAAAGGAGCAAAGCTCCGACGAGCGGCGCGGCTCGCGCCCGTGCAGCCTGCGCCTGCCTTTTTTTCTTGTCATTTGGGAGGGGTGGGGTAGAAAGTTGGGTGTGAAATTACTATTGGGAATATTGGCGATAGTCGGGACGGCGTGCATGACAGTGCAGGGCGCGGAGACATCGGAAGGCGGAAAAACGGGGCGTATGCGCCGCGATATACCGTGGGTGTCGCTTGCGCACCAGCGCGCGCTGAGGGAAAAGCCCGCAGAGAAGACGGAGAAGCCGACAAAAGAGAAGTCGCTGATTTCGAGGTTTACAAAAGACGCCGCGCCCGAACTGTCGGCAGATAAATTCGAGTACGCCGACGACGGGTCGGGAAAACTTACCGCCAGCGGCAACGCAAAGATTTCGGATAAGAACTACGAATTGGGGGCGGACAGGGTAGAATTTTCGGAAACACAGGGATACGCAAAGGCGAAAGGCGACGTAAAAATATCGGCAGACAGGGCGAGAATAACGTCGGACGACATCTACGTGGATTTCAAAAACGACGCAACGAAGTCGGACTATGTAAAATTCGGGTCGTCGCCAGTGTTCGCGGAGTCTACGTCATTGGACGCGGACAAATCGAAAGTGTCGCTGGGCGAGTCGTACATGTACTTCGGCGAACCCGCGAGCACGTCAATGTCGGCGTCGGCGTCGGCCATTTCATACGATAAGGAGACGGACATTCTGTCGATGGACGACGCAACACTCGCAGTGGGGCCCGTGCCGTTCTTCTACGTTCCGAAATACTCGCAACACGGCTTGCAAAGACCGCCGTTCGACATAAACACGAGCGCGGGCTATAACGGCGACTACGGCGCGTATATCCGCAACAACCTTTATTATAACGGACTCGGCGACGTCTCCCCCGGAGTGCTGCTCGACTATTATACAAAACGCTCGGTGCTCTTCGGGCCTGCCGCAAACTACGATGCGGAACTTGCGAACACGGTGCTCAGCGGCTGGGCGCAGGGGGCGTATATCAACGACCACGGCAACGCGTCGATACGCGGGGAGGACTCTCTTGGAAGGAAAATCGGTACGGACAGATTCTTCGCGGAATTCAGACATAAACAGACATTCGACGATAAAATTTCGCTCACGGGCAACCTAAGCTATTGGAGCGACGAATTTATTACGCGCGACTTCCGCCCCGAACTTTTCTACGACAACCAAACGCCCGACAACTTCGGCGAGGCTGTCTACTACGGCGAATTTTTCACGGGGTCGGTGTTCACGCGCTTCGCTCCGAACAGCTGGGAGATTGTCCAGCAACGCCTGCCCGAAGTCCGCGTGGACGTCCAGCCTGTGGAGATTTTCAACACGGGCGCATACCAGACGGGCTTTGCGTCGTACGCATACCTCAGGAAATTCGACCCGATGTCGAGCGCAAACTACCTGTACTCGAACCGCGCCGACGCGTACTACGGCATCTACCGCCCGATAGAGCTTTCGTCGTGGAGCAAAATCACGCCCGTAATCGGCGGACGCGCAACATACTACGCAAACGCGGAGGGCGGCGGCGACTACGCCAGATTTCTCGGACAAGTCGGCTTCGACGCCCAAATGGACGTTTGGGGAACGTGGGAATACGAAAGCAAAACAATGGGAATCGACGGAATCCGCCACCACCTGATTCCGCAAATATCGTACCGCTACATACCCGCCGCCGAACAGGGCAGGGGAAAGATTCCGCAGATAGACACCGAATACCTTACGACATACCCGCCCGTGCTCGACCTCGGCACACTGCGCAACGCCGACGAAATCGTAGCGACAAACACAATGCGCTTCGGGGTGCAGAACGTGTTCGAAACGCGCGACGACGAATACGGCTCGCGCGAGATTGCGCGCTTCGACGTGTATCAGGACGTCAACTTCGACAAACGCGAAATTCCGCAGGCGGACGGCGAAAAATCGTTCTCCGACCTGTTCGTGAACGCGTCGGTCTCGCCCGCCCGCTGGCTCACGATAGGCTCGTACACGCGCATTAACCTCGACAGAATAGACCTGCCCGAAACGAACGCGTACGTCGGGCTGCTCGACGGCGACGCGTTCTCGGTTTACTTCATCGCAAGCTACCTCAAAAACGCAATCACGCAGTACACCGCGCTTGCCGAATACAGAATCAGCGAACGCTACAAAGTGTTCGGCCGCTGGAGCTACGACGAACGCCTCTCTTCGTTCACGGACCAAACCTACGGACTCTGGACGCGCATAGGCAACTCTTGGGCGATAGAATACATGATAAGCGAACGCTCCGGCTCGAAACGCCAAAACAACTTTTCGTTCGGCGCGCGCGTTAGCATGATGATTTTCTGATATGGCGGCGGAAATACAGAACGTCGACGACGCGCTCGCGGGCGGCGGCTTCGAAATGTCCGTCAAACTGAACGTGTTCGAAGGCCCGCTCGACCTGCTTTTGTTCCTAATCAGGAAGAACGAAATCGACATCTACGACATTCCGATTGCCGAAATTACGCGCCAATACATGGCGGTGCTGAGGTCGATGGAAAAGATGTCGCTCGACGTGGCGGGAGAGTTTTTCGTGATGGCGGCAACGCTCATGTACATCAAAAGCCGCATGCTTCTGCCGACCGACGAGCGCGTGGTGCAGGCGGCGGAGGAGGACGGCGACGCCGACATAGACCCGCGCTGGCAGCTGGTTGAACAGCTCTTGGAGTACAAGAAAATCAAGGCGGCGGCGGACTCGCTCGAAGACATGATAGACTCGCGGCAGAACTTCGGGGAGCGCAGAATTTCGGACAAGGAAATCGTGGCCGACAGACCCTTGAAGGCGTCCGACAAAATGGAGATTTGGACGGCGTTCAACCTGATTTTGCGCAGACTCGCCGAAAAACTCGTGCAGGGCGAAATCACAAACGAAAATATTACGGTAGCCGACAGAATGGAGTATATTCTGAACTTCGGGGAGCGCAAATTCACGTTTTCGTCGCTGTTCGAAGGGAAAAAAACGGGCTTGGTGTCGCTGATGGCGACATTCCTTGCAATGCTCGAACTCACAAGGCTCAAACGCCTTTTCATCAGACAGGACGAAGGCTTCGGCGAAATATACTGCGAAAAAATAGGCGACGAAAAACCCGCCGCCGACGACGAAGAGGAGGGCGAAATTTAAAATGCGCGCAAACGACGGAAAATCAAAACTGTTCGGAATCGGTCTCGACTCGGACGGACAAAAACGCATAACACAGGCGGAGAAATTCCTGCTCGTGGGCGGCACTGAGGAAACCCACGACGCCATGACCGAAACCGTCATAAAAACTTTTGAAGACCTCAAACGGCGCGGCAAGGAGCTTGAAGACGCCTCGCCCGAAGAGCTTTCCGACATAATACAAAAACACACCCGAAGGAGGGACTGACAATGAAATATTTCGGAACGGACGGTATCCGCGGAACATACGGGGATACGGAAATCAGCGAGCCGTTTTTCGCAGCGTTGGGCGTTGCGGCGGCGGAATACCTCGCCGAAAACGGCGGCGGAAAAATAGTGGTCGGCGGCGACACCCGCGCTTCGACCGACGCGCTCAAAGCGGCGTTCTGCTCGGGGCTCGAAAGGGGCGGCGCGGAGTTCGAAGACTTGGGCGTTCTGCCCACGCCCGCACTCGCATACGGCGTGCTCTCGCGCGGGGCGGCAATGGGCGCAATGATTACCGCCTCCCACAATCCGCATACCGACAACGGCATTAAATTTTTCGACTCAGCCGCAAGAAAAGTAGAAGACGACGCTCAGGAGCGGCTCGAAGTTCTGCTCGAAAAACACTACCGCCCCGACGCGTCCTACGCGCCGAAAACATTTGCGCCCCGCAAAATAGAGACGGGCGCGTTTGCCCGCAACGAGTACGCAAAAAAAATGGCGTCGATTTTCCCGAAGAATTTTCTGAAAGGGCTGAAAGTTGCAATCGACATGGCGAACGGCGCGACGAGCAAAATTTCGTCGAAAGTCTTTGCCGAATACGGCGCGGAGGTTTTCGAGGCGGGTTGCGAGCCGACGGGGCTTAACATCAACGACGGAATCGGCAGCCAGCACCCCGAAAAAATTTCCGAACTTTGCAGGCGCGTGGGCGCGGACGTCGGCTTTGCTCACGACGGCGACGGCGACAGGGTCGTGGTCTCCGACGAAACGGGTTCGATTTTGGAGGGCGAGGAAATTCTTGGGCTAATAGCCCTCGACGCAAAGGAGCGCGGCGCGCTTGCCTCAAACGCAATCGTCACGACCCTCCAAAGCAACATGGGGCTTGACGAATCGCTCGCAAAAAGCGGCGTGTCGGTTTTCAGAAGCGGAATCGGCGACAGGCTCGTAATGCGCGAAATGCTCGCGCGCGGCTGCTCGGTGGGCGGCGAAAATTCGGGGCACTTCATATTCTCGGAAGTGTCGCCCTGCGGAGACGGACTGGCGGCGGCGCTCGCGCTGCTTTCGGTCATGGCTGACAGGGGCGGCAAACTCTCGGAACTGCGCGGCGGAATTTCGATGTATCCGCAGGTTTCGAAAGCCGTGAAAGTGGCTCGCAAAACGCCGATTGCGGAGACCGCAAACCTATCGAAGGCAATCGCCGAATGCGAGTCCGCGCTGGGCAAAGAGGGCAGACTGCTCGTGCGCTAT
>DHMA01000065.1:0-984 GCA_002405555.1 Opitutia bacterium UBA4654 | reverse complement strand
TTCGGGCACGGAAAAGAAAATCAGACTGCTTGTCGAGGGCAAGGACGCCGCGAAAATCGGCGACTGCATGAAAATACTCGAAAAAGCGGTTGAAATAGACTTGCAGTAAACGCCGCCCGACTTTAATTTTATCTCCAACTTTTAATTCCGGACATTTGTATGGCAGACGAAAACACAACCCCAGAAGTAATCGAAGAACAAATCAAGAATCTCGACCCGCGCTTTATCAGACAAATCGAGAGCGCGGAAAAATCGATAGACAAAAACCCCGCATATGTAATCGACATTTGCTGCACCGTTTTGGCGAAACACCCGTCGTGCGTGGAGGTCAGAAAAATCCTGCGTCAGGCGCAGTTCAAAAAATTCGGCAAAGGCAACGCGATTGCGAAAATCGGCGCGTCGATTCAGGGCGCGGTGTTCGCAATGCAGGCGGGCGCGAAAATCAAAAAGGGTCAGGCAATCGAAGTGATGGCGGAGTCCGAAAAACTTTTGTCGGCGTGCCCCGAAAACGAGGCCGTTCTCAAAACGCTCGCGGACGCCGCGGCGAGCCTCCAATACTGGGGCACGGTCGCGGAGGCGTATCAGGCGATTGCCCGCTTCAAGCCCGACAACGAGAAAATCCTGCTGTCGCTCGCCGACGCGCTCGTAAAGAGCAAACAGCCCGACGCCGCAATGCAGGTCTGCGAAAGAATCCTTAAAAAGAACCCGTCCAACGGCGACGCTCAGGCGATTGCCCGCAGCGCGTCGGTCATCAAGACGATGGAAAAGGGCGACTGGGAAAATACCGAAGTCAGCGCGACAAAGAAAGTCAAGGACGCCGAGGAAACCCTCAACCGCCAGAAGGAGACAAGCTCCGTCAACGACGAGGAAACCCTCAACAAGATGGTCGAACGCCTCGCCGCGCAAATCCAGACCGACCCCGAAAACATCAACCTTTACCGCGAAATCTGCGGACACCTCCGCACGCTCAAACGCTTCGACGAA
>DHMA01000226.1 GCA_002405555.1 Opitutia bacterium UBA4654 | reverse complement strand
GGCGCGGGCATGCACGGCGTGGCGACGGCGACTGTCGCCGCGCTTTTCGGAATGCCCTGCGAGGTCTTCATGGGCGCGGAGGACGTAAGGCGTCAGGCGCAGAACGTGGGGCGCATGAAAATGCTCGGCGCAAAGCTCGTGGCGGTCGAAGTCGAGCACGGAACGGCGACGCTCAAAGACGCCATGAACGAGGCTCTCCGCGAGTGGGTCGCAACCGTTGACGACACTTTCTACGTCATCGGCACGGCGGCGGGGCCGCACCCGTACCCGACGATGGTCAAGGAATTCCAGTCCGTCATCGGGCGCGAGACTAAGGCGCAGATGGCTGAAAAATTCGGGCGTCTGCCCACGCAGGTTGTGGCGTGCGTCGGCGGCGGAAGCAACGCAATAGGCATGTTCGCGCCGTTCGTCGACGAGCCGTCGGTCGCGCTCTACGGAGCTGAGGCGGCGGGCGACGGCGTCGAAACGGGCAGGCACGCGGCGAGCCTCAGCGCGGGGACGGTCGGCGTTCTCCACGGGAACAAGACCTACCTTTTGCAGGACGAATTCGGGCAGATTCTCGACACGCACTCGGTGTCGGCGGGGCTTGACTACCCCGGAGTCGGTCCCGAACACTCGCATTTGAAGGACACGGGGCGCGCGCACTACGTTCCGATTGACGACGAACAGGCGGTCGACGCGTTCCAGAAACTCTGCCGCTTGGAGGGAATTATCCCCGCGTTGGAGTCGTCGCACGCGGTGGCTCTTGCGATGCGGAACGCGCGGGAGCTTTCGCAGGACGACGTAATCGTTGTCTCCCTTTCGGGGCGCGGCGACAAGGACATGAATTCCGTAATGGAGTATCTTAACAGAAAATAGGATTTTAAAATGACTTCCAAACTTTTTGAAAAACTCGCAAGGGAAAACAGGGCGGCGCTCGTCGTATTCGTAAGCTGCGGCGACCCGAACATCGAATTTTCCGAAAAATTGATAGAACGCATCTGCGCGTCGGGCGCGGACATCATCGAACTCGGCGTTCCGTTCTCAGACCCCATGGCGGACGGCAAGACGATTCAGGCGGCGAGCCGCCGCGCCCTCAACGGCGGCGCGACGCTCGAAAAGGTTGTTGCTCTCGCAAAACGCCTGCGCTCGCGCGGCGTCGAAACGCCGTTTGTGATGTTCTCGTACTTCAACCCGATTTTCAAGCTCGGCGTGGAGAAGACCGTGGACGAATGCGCCGCCGCGGGCATAGACTCCCTGCTGGTTGTGGACGTTCCCTTGGAGGAGGCCGACGAGGTCGTCTCCAAGTCGTCGCCGAAGGGGATAGAGTTCATACCGCTCGCCGCTCCGACGTCGTCGCCCGACCGCATTCGGAGGATTTCGGAAAAGGGCGCGGGATTCCTGTATTACGTAACCGTGGCGGGCGTAACGGGCGCGCGCGGGGCTTTGCCCGAGGGCATTGCGGCAAGGCTTGCGGAGGTTCGCAAGGCGTCGGTTTTGCCGGTGGCTGCGGGCTTCGGAATCTCGAACCCCGAAATGGCGCACGCGGCGGCGGAGAGCGCGGACGCGGTCGTTGTGGGCAGCAAGTTCGTGGATTTGGCGTACAAGACATACGTCGAGCGCGGCGAGGCGGCGGCGTTGGACGCGGCGGCGGACTTCGTTTCGTCGCTTGCGGCGCAGATGAAAAGATAGCATTGCAAACGCAAATTCCGCAAAGCGCAAAACCTCCCGCGCGGGAGGTTTTTTTGCGCCCGCATGCGCCGCGCGGGCGGCGTAATTTACTTTGCTTTTTTTTGCCGATTGTGTAGGGTGGGGGAAGAAAATGAAGTTTGTGCTTTCAGTTTTGGGACGGGGCATTGCGGCGATGCCCGAATGGCTGGCGAACGCGCTGTGCGTTTCCGTGGGCTGGCTGATTTATTCGTGCCCCTTCGGCAGAATCAGGGTTGCGCATTCGAACATATCGCACGCTTTTCCCGACATGCCACGCGCCGCGCGGCGGAAAATCGCGTTCGAGTCTTGCAGGCGAATGGTCGAGATGGCGCTGTTCGTGCTGGCAAGCCCGCACCTTTCGAACGAAAACCTGCGCTCGCGCATTTCGGTTAGCGGCTTCGTTTTGTCGGAACTTGAAAAGCTCGGCTCGAAACACCGCGCGACGGTTCTGATGATTCCGCATTTCGCGATGATGGAAACCATCACGATGTTCCCCGTTCTCACCGACAAAAAAACTCCGCCGACGGGCGTATTCTACCGCCCGTTCGACAGCCCCGCGCTCGAAAACTGGGTGAAGTCGAGCCGCCAGCGGTTCGGGGTTGAGCTTCTCTCACGCAAGAAAGGGCTTTTTGCCGCCGTGAAATTCCTCCGCGCGGAGGGCTGCGTGGCGGTGCTTTTCGACCAGAAAACATACCACGGGGCGCGTTCGCTTCTGCTCGACAGAATCTGCACGACGACCGAACTCCCCGGGATTCTCGTCGAGAGCGGAAAGGCGGACTGCGCCGCGTTTTGGGCAACCCGCACGGGCTTTTGGAGGTCGCGCATAGACGGCGTTTATTTCGAGGGCAAAACCAAGGAGGAGATTACCGCCGAGGGCGACGCGTGGCTTACCGAAAAACTCCGCTCCGACCCCGTCGCGCGGTACGACTGGCTTTGGCTGCACCGCCGCTGGCAGTGGTCTACGCGCCCCGCCATGCACGCGCTCGGCTTGGAGCTTGGCGGCGAAACGCTCGACATCGCGCTGAAACGCGCGGGGCGTGCCGAGCTTCCGCGCAACACCCGCATTTTCATAACTCCGCCCGACTCCTTCCGCAACACGCTTGCGCTTCTGCCGCTCGTGCGGCAGCTGAGGAAGTCGCGCCCCGACGCCGCGGTTTCGCTGCTTGTGCAAAACAAGTACGCGGTTCTCGTGCGGCTCATGGGCGTTGCCGACGAAGTGATTTCCGTGCCCGACCGCGCCGACGGATTTTTCGCCCGCGCCCGCGCGTTCCGCCGTCTCTACGAACGCTATCCCGACGTCCACCTCGTCTTCCCCGACTCCTTTGCGGACGACTTCCAGTCTCTGCTCATGCGGGCAGACTTCCGTCTGGCGTTGCGCCCGTCGCGCCGCAGATTTTTCATGAAAGGCGTCTATTCGCCCGACGCCGCGCAGTCGGCGGAGCACGTCGCGCTCGAATACCTCGCGTTCATGCGGAAGTTCGGGCTTCGCGGCGAGCCCGACTATTCCCCGCTCGACCCCTTCGGAAAACCGAAATCGGGCGGTTTGCGGATTGCCGTGCTGTGCGGCGGAGAGGGCGGGCACGCGTGGAGCGCGGAAAAATGGTGCGCCCTTGTGAAGTCGCTTTCGGCGAAGCTTCCCGACGCGAAGTTCGCGGTGTTCGGCGGAGAGTCGGACTCGCGCACGGCGTTCGAAATCGCGAAATGCGCCGAGTTCGCCGAAATCGAAAACTTCGCGGGGAAATTCGACACCGCCGCGAGCGTCGAAAAAATCGCCGAATGCTCCCTCGCCGTCGGCACCGACTGCAACGAACTTCACATCGCAAACGCCCTCGGCCTTGAAACCGTCGCGATTTACGGCGCGACGAATCCGCTAAGAAACGGCTTTGCATTCTACGCCCCGCATGTCGAAATCGTGCCCGACGGCTGCCCATTGCAGGGCGGCGGCGACGTACGCGGGGTTTCGGTCGCGCAGGTCGAAAACGCGGTTTTATCATTTGCAAATAAAAACAAAGGAGAATTATCATGACGAAAATCGGAACGCCTTACAAATCCAATTCCACAAAGGCGATGCTGCTCGGCAGCGGCGAATTGGGCAGGGAGGTCGCGATTGAGCTGAAACGCCTCGGCGTGGAGGTCATCGCCGTAGACAGATACGCCGACGCCCCCGCCATGCAGGTGGCGGACCGCTCGCATGTGATTTCCATGCTCGACGCCGACGCGCTCGAAAAACTCGTCCTTTCCGAAAAGCCCGACTATATCATTCCCGAAGTCGAGGCGATTGCGACTTCCAAACTGCTCGAACTCGAAGCCCGCGGATTCAACGTAGTGCCGACCGCCAAGGCGGTCAACCTCACAATGAACCGCGAGGGCATACGCACGCTCGCCGCCGAAACGGTCGGGCTGAAAACGTCGCCGTACGCGTTCGCCTCCACACGCGCGGAGTTCGACGCCGCGTTGGCAAAAATCGGCATGCCATGCGTTGTGAAGCCCATCATGAGCTCGTCGGGGCACGGGCAGAGCGTTGTGCGCTCGGCGGCGGACGTCGAACACGCGTGGGAATATTCGCAGTCGGGCGGCCGCGCGGGCGGCGGGCGCGTGATTGTCGAGGGCTTTGTGGATTTCGACTACGAAATCACCCTGCTTACCGTGCGCCACAGCGGCGGAACTTCGTTCTGCGAGCCGATAGGGCACAGGCAGGTTGACGGCGACTACCGCCAGAGCTGGCAGCCGTACCCGATGTCGCAAAAGGCTCTCGAAGCCGCGCGGGAATGCGCAAAGAAAATTACCGACGCGCTCGGCGGATACGGAATCTTCGGCGTGGAGATGTTCGTCAAGGGCGACGAAGTTCTGTTCAGCGAAGTCTCGCCGAGACCGCACGACACGGGCATGGTAACGATGATTTCGCAAAACTTTTCGCAGTTCGCGCTTCACGCCCGCGCAATTTTGGGCATTCCGATTGCGAAAATCGAAAACTACGGGGCGTCGGCAAGCAGGGCGGTCGTCGTGGAGGGGAAGTCGGACATGCTTGAATATTCGGGCTTGGAAAAGGTTCTTTCGCGTCCGCTTACCGACATGCGGCTTTTCGGCAAGCCGAGCGTTGACGGACACCGCAGAATGGGCGTTTTGCTCGCGCGGCGCGACACTATAAAAGAGGCGGACGCAGTCACCGAGGAAATGCTCGCCGACCTGAAAATCAAACTGCTCTGATTTTCCGCGAAACAGAAAACGCCGCGCCCGCTGTTTGCGAATGCGGCGTTTTTTTTGCGCCCATTGAGTTCGACCCGCCGCCGCAGTGGCGGTTTGCGCCGCGCGAATTTGCGGGGTTGCTTTGCGGGCGTTTCGTTCGGCTTTGAATTTTCCGCGTCAGCCCGCCGCGCGCGTATCGCGCATATCGGGCGCGGGGGAATTTTCGCGCTGGGGCAAAAATTTTTCCCCTCTGCTTTTGCGCGACATGCGCCGCGGCTTAGGCTCTCGAAAATTTCAGCGAGCCGCGGGCGTCGTAGACGTATGTGCGCATGCCCCTTTTCACGGAAACCGTCGCCGACGTGTAGCCGACGAGCGTGCCGATTTTCGTGAACAGCAGAGCGTTCTTTTCGTTGTAGACGTAGACTTGCGAGCCGTTTTGCCTGCAAAAGGCGATTGTCCTTTCCATGTCCTACTTTCCCCGCTTGCAGGCGTTTTCGACCTCCGCCTTGACCCGCGCGGCGAAGTCTGCGTAAGGCTCGTCTTCGTTTGCCGTCATGGGCGGCAGGTAGCGGACTCCTATTTTTGCGCCGAAAGTCGGGAGCGTTGCGTTCGATTTTACCGCCTCGAACGCGCCCGTAATCGCCACTGGCACGACCGCCACTCCCATTTCCTTTGCGATAATCGCGAAAGTCTGTTTGAACTCCGCAACCGCGCCGTCTTTCGTGCGCGTGCCTTCGGGGAATACCACAATTCTGTTGCCCTCGCGCACCGCCTCGGCGAGCTTGCGCACCGCCTCAATCACGTTGTCGTTGATGTCCATCACAATTACGTTGCTGCGGTTGGCGTAGTTTTTTATCCAGCCGCTTTTAATGATGTTGCGGACTTTTGCGAAGAAGTAGGTTTTGTAGATTTGCGTTTTAGAGAACGGCAGCACCACGAAAAGCCCGTCGAGATAGCTCTGGTGGTTGGGGGCTATGATTACGGGCTTGTCGGTCGCGATGTTTTCGAGACCCTCGAACGACACTTTGTAGAATAGCCGCGCGAACGTCCTGAAAATGTCGATTGACAGGAAGTGGAAGAAGTTGGGCTTGGAGAGCGTCGGGAACGGCTCGCTTTTGATTATGTCCGACCACGTTATGTTTTTCGACTGGTTCTCGAACGAGTTGTCGCGGTTGTCGTCCACGAGTTTTGCGAACTCGCGCAGGGAGGGGTGTTTTTCGAAATCGCGCTCGCCGACCTCAACGCCGTAGTTTTCCTTGACGTAGCACTGGATTGCGATTTTTCCGAGCGAATCCAGCCCCAAGTCCATTTCCATGTGGGCGTCGGGGCGCACGGGCAGGGAGATTTGGTCGGCGAGGACGCATTTAAGCTCGCGGTATGTTTCGGAGTCCGGTTCCGGACGCGCGGTTTGCGGCTCGGCGAGGTTGCGGCTTTCGATATATGTC
>DHMA01000149.1 GCA_002405555.1 Opitutia bacterium UBA4654 | reverse complement strand
GGCGGGCGCGGAAATCGGCACGGTTTCGGGCACGATGAAATTCGACACGGTTGCCGACCTGAACATTACAAGCTCGGTAGGCTCGCTCGAAATCGGCGCGGCTACGGGCGACATCTCGGTAAACACGGTGGAGACGTCGGCGAGCATTTCGAACGCGGTTTCGGCGACAATCGAAAACGCGAACGGCAACGTGTCGTTCAACACGGTGGGTTCAGCCACGGTGAACAACGCCGCGGGCGACATCTCGGCGACGGACGTTTCGAACGGGCTTAACGTAGGCGACGTCGGCAACGTGAACGTAAGCGGCACAAACGTAAACGTGCTCGACGGCAAAACCGTAAGCGGCGACATCGTTTCGGCAACCGACTTCGCGCTCTCAAACGGCGGTTCGGCGACAATCGCAGGCTCGGTTTCGGCGGGTTCGAACAGGCTCTCGATAGACGGCGTTTTCGACATAAACTCCTCCGCCTCCACCGTAATCAGCGCGGGCACGCTCGCGGGCGCGGGGCTGAGGGAGACAATCAACAGGCACTACGACAATCTCTTCGGCTTCTCCGCAACGGACGACTCCGCGGGCAGCCTCACCGCCGAAACCGCGCTGAAAGGCATGCACAGCGTGGCGTCGGGCAAGATTTCTGGAACTTTGGAAAGCGATTTGGACGCATTCGAAAACGCGTACATCGACGTTAAATACACAAACGTCGGCGGAGACGTCGGCTACGAAATCGTCTCGAACACATATCTTACGGACGCGGTTGCGCAGACCGAAGCAGAAAAGGCGATGGCGCAAATCTACGACAACCTCGAATACGTCGACGGCGACGACGCGGCGAACGCGGCGTCGGTTGCAAAAAAGCGCAACTTTGCGGCTCTTGCGGGCAGCGGCTCGCTGGGCGCGCTCACCCCGCAGTCGGTGGTGCACAGCGTCCGAATGAACATCGACCTCGCCGACGCAATCCACCTCGACACCCTCAACCGCACGAGCGCGTCGCTCGACATGCTCGCAAAATTCGGAGAGGCGGCGGAGTCGCCGGCGGGCAAAACCACGGTTTCCGTGCGCAACATCAACCGCTTTGCGACCTACGGCGGCGACGCCAACATAGACGGCTCAAACGACTACATCGCGGGCGGCTTGGCGAATGTGGAATATACCGCAAGCGGCGCGTTTGTCGCGGGCTTCGGCGTGGGAGGATTTCAGTCGAAATCGTCGGGCAAAGGCAACTGCGGCAAGGCGGAAACGCAGAGCGTGGCGGCAAGCGTCTACGCCGACTGGCGTTTCTTCGACAACTTCGACTGGTACGTCGGCGCAACCTACGCGTTCGGCATGAACACCGCCGAAAGAAGAAACATCTTGGACAAAAGCAAGGCGGAGTGGGATTCGAACCTCGTGGGCGTCTTCACTGGCGTGCGCTACGCGTGGAAACCCTTTGCCGACAGGGAATTCTACATCAAGCCCACAATCGGCGTAAACGCGGACTTTTTGATGAACCCGTCGTTCTCGGAAAAGAGCGGAGCGGAGCGCATGGAGTTTGAGTCGGACAACTACACGAGCGTGAAATCGCTCGCGGGCGTCGAGGCGGCGTACAACTTCGAAAACGGCTTCTACCTCGCGGGAAGAATGTTCTACACGCACGAATTTTGCGACGGCCGCTACGACGTAAACGGCGTCTTCGGCGCAATCCCGATGAAAGTCAAAGGCTGGGAAATGGACAGGGACGCGGGCGTCTTCGGCGCGGGCATAGGCTACAATATCACCGAACAGTGGCGCGTCTATGCCGACTACGCCGCGGAGATTTCGGGCGAAATCTACCACAACGTGAACGCGGGCATACAGTTCAGCTTCTAAAAAAACCGCAGTGAGCAAAAATCCCGAATTGCGCAAGCTTTTCGGGATTTTTTGCGCAAGAATTTTGCAATTTATTTGACAGCAAAATCCGCCCCCGTAGAATAACGCCATGAACATCTATAAAAAGTTATTGATAGGGTTGGTGTGCCCGCTTTTTGCGCTTTCGGCAAACGCGGGAGAAAAGAAGGAATGCTACGATGCCGACATCGTCGTTTACGGCGGAACGTCGGGAGCGGTTGTCTCGGCGATAAGGGCGGCGCAGTCGGGCAAGAAAGTGTTTCTTGTCTCGCCCGACACGAACCTCGGCGCGATGTCGAGTTCGGGTCTGGGAATGACGGACTCCGGCAACACGGCGGCAATCGGCGGGCTTTCGCTCGAATTCTACAAGCGCGTCTACGCCGAATACCAAAAGGATTCGAACTGGTACGCCGAAAAACGCTCCGAATTCAAGGGGCACGGACAGGGCACAAAGGCAATCAGAGACCACGACAAAACCATGTGGATTTTCGAGCCGCGCGTCGCGCTTGCGGTGTTTAAAAACTGGCTCGCGGAACACCCCGAAATCGTCGTGCACCGCGGCGAATATCTCGACCGCGAAAACGGGGTCGAAAAGGTCGGCAAAAAGATAAAGTCCATCACCACGCTCAGCGGCAAAAAGTACAGCGCAAAAATCTTCATCGACGCTACGTTCGAGGGCGACCTCATGGCGGCGGCGGGCTGCAAATACACCGTGGGCCGCGAAAGCAACGCCCAGTACGGCGAAGACTTCAACGGATACCGCGGCACGCTCCGCCAGAACGGGCACTATTTCACCGCAAAAGTAGACCCCTATAAAATCAAGGGCGACAAAAAAAGCGGACTGCTCAAATACGTTTCGGGAGAAAAACCGCCCAAAGACGGCTCGGCGGACAAGCGCGTTCAGGCGTACAACTACCGCCTCTGCTTTACCGACTACGCCCCCAACAGGGTCGATTTGCCCGTGCCCGAAAACTACAACGCCGCCGACTACGAGCTGTGCGGACGCTGGTTCGAGGCGGACCCCGAAGCCTTCCCTCTCATCATTTCGAAAATGCCCAACGGCAAGACCGACATTAACAACAAAATGGCGTTCTCGACCGACTTCATCGGCGAAAACTACAACTACCCCGAAGCGTCGTACGAGGAACGCGCGAAAATCGCAAAGGCGCACAAGGAGTACACGCTCGGACTCTTCCACTTCTGGAAGACCGACCCGCGCACGCCCGAAAAATTCAGGCAGGCAATCAAAAACCTCGGTCTCCCCAAAGACGAATTTGCCGACACGGGCAACTGGCCGTTCTACATGTACATTCGCGAGGCTCGCCGCATGGTCGGCGAATACGTCCTCACCCAGCACGACTGCCAGAACACCAAGATTTCGCCCGAACCAATCGGCATGGGCTCGTACACGCTCGACTCGCACAACACATCGCGCTTCGTAGACGAAGACGGCTTTGTACAAAACGAGGGCGACGTGCAGAGGTCTATCCGCGCGTCGGGGCCCTACCAGATTTCCTACGGCGTGATTGTCCCGCGCAAGGAAGACTGCCAAAACCTGTTTGTAACATGCGCGGTTTCGGCTTCGCACATCGCGTACGGCTCGCTTAGAATGGAACCCGTATTCATGGTGCTGGGGCACTCCGCCGCCGCCGCCGCCGAACAGTGCATAAACAGGGGCATTGCAGTTCAGGACGCCAACATGAACGAACTGCGCGACACCCTCGTAAAGGAAAAGCAGGTTTTGTGGCTGCCCAAAAAACGCTAAAAAGCTTCGGCAAATAACGGTTTGCAACCGCCCGAAATTTCGGGCGGTTTTTTTGCGGACACGCGAGCCAAGCCCCGCGGCGCATTGCCGCAACGCATTGCCGCGCTGTCTCGCTACGCCCTACTCCGACAGCGCGGCGGCGGAGGCGAATTCCAGCGCGGACATGTCGATGTCGTCTTTCAGCGCGGTGCCGCTTATTCCGCGCTCGCGCGACTCCTCCATCAGCAGGGCAAGCTTCCGCGCCGCCAAGTCTATCGGCATGCCCGACGGACGGATATTCGAAATGCAGTTTCTGTCGGACTCCACACTCGCCCACTTCGAGCGGTATGTGAAATACGCGCTCAGGCTGTCGGGCGAGCCGAGACCGGGGCGTTCGCCGACAAGGATAATCGTGTGCCTCGCGCCGAGGGTTTCGTTGATGTCGTCCTGAATTTTCACGCGGGCGTAGGGGACGACGAACACGGGGTACGCCGACCAGTTCTTCTTGGGCAGATATTTGAACAGCGCGATTGCGGTGTCGGCGGCATGGGCGTTTGCGGCGGTCGCCGAAAGCCCGTCGGAGACGACGACCGCGAGGTCGCGGCGTCCCCATTTCGGGGCGAGTTCGGAGAGCGCGGCGCGGGACTCTTCGCAAAGCCTCCGCCCTGCGTCGGGGTTCATCAGATACGTGCGCTTGTCGGAAACCGTCGTATGCAAAACGACGCTTTCGAAGCCCGCCTTTTCGAGTTTTTCGGCGATTCTTTCGGGAAAGAACTGCGCGTGAACCGCGTCGCGCGCGCGGGCGTGCGCAAGGCGGAAATCGAGAAGCGACGGCGTGCGCTGGCTGCCGCCCGCGCGGCCTATGCCGATTCGCGCGGAGGTGTATTTTTGAAGCCCGACCCACGGGTCGGCGCCGCCCATTGCGTTGGGAAGCGAATTTGCGCGGAGGGGAATTTCGGAAATGTCAGTCGATGGCGTGTTCATAGTCGCTTAGGAATTTGTTGCTTCCGCCGACTTGCAAAACTTTGTTGTCGCGGAAAATTTTCATCTTTTCGAGCCACGCCTCGAATTCGGGCGCGGGACGCAAGCCGAACAGCTGGCGGGCGTAGAGAATGTCGTGGAACGACGTCGTCTGGTAGCCCAGCATGACGTCGTCGCAACCGGGGATACCCATGGCGTAGTTCAGCCCCGCGGCGGCGAGGAGCGTAAGGAGCGTGTCCATGTCGTCCTGATCCGCCTCGGCGTGGTTCGTGTAGCAGATGTCGCAGCCCAT
>DHMA01000052.1:3906-8066 GCA_002405555.1 Opitutia bacterium UBA4654 | reverse complement strand
GAAATCGACAGCCAGTCGTTTACTTTATACGCAAGGCTCGGATTTACGTCGATAGTGGTGAGGTCGGAATTGAGGGCGTGGTATCTGCCCACCCAGCCTTCGTCGTAGTCGGTTTCGAGTCCGTAGGTTGCGGTCGTCGAAAAAGTGAAAGCGAAATCTTCGTGGAAGCGGTAGACCGAATAGAAGTTCGGAACGTAGGCGATTTCGCCCGCATTTCCGCCGTTGCCGCCCGTCATGTTGTAGAGGTCGCGATAGCCGGTCGTTCCCTGATTGTGGAATTTGAAATTGGGCACTACAAAGTTCAGCCCCGATTCCATGTCTATTTCCCCGACCCCGATTTTCTCGGAAAATATCGCTGCCGACGGATTCCAGAATGCGGCGGAAGCGTCGGACGACGCATTTGCCGTAGCCCCCGCCAAGGCGGAGCCTATGTTTGACGCGCCTTGTTCCAAAACTTGGAACCCCGCGCCGTGGGATACACAACAGGCGACAATCAACGCGCCCGCGTACACATTTCGCTTTTTCATAATTTTATAGATTTAGCACACGCTTCCCATAATAAAAAGAAGCGAACGCAATTATGCACTTCCGCTCCCGAAATAAAAGCATTTTTTTACAAAAAAAAACGCCGTCTTTTGGCGGACGGCGTTCAAATTTAAGATATATGTTATTGACACTCAAAGAGCGTCAGCCATGAATGACGGAATTTTTATTTCGCGGTCTTTTAAATTATCATTTAGAACAGCGTCCAGCCATTTGCGGTCGGAGGAAACTTCCGTTATTTTAAGGCACTTTTGACCGTCCTTTTCGACGACTTCGAAACGCCCCACCTCGACCGAAATCGGCTGGCTTTCGCCCGCGAGCGTCGCCCTGAACGAGCATTTGGCGGCGTCGGTATCAAGCTCCACGCCGATGTCGCCGCCCTCCAAGTACTGCGGGAATTTGTTTCTGATGTAGCCTTCGAGGGCGACCGATTTGAATTTGTCGAGCATATTAGCCATTGTTATTTCCTGTATTTTTGTATTAAAGAGTATGCGTCGTTGACGCGGCAAAGTTCGTCCTGCAAAGCCTTCAATGCGTAGTCGCCAATTCCCTTGCTTTTGAGAATGTCGGGGTGAAGCTCCCTGCATTTTTCGCGGTAGACGCGCTTGATTTCGGCGTCGGAGGCGGAAGGCTCCACTCCGAGCACCGCGTACGCCTCGGAAAGCTCCGAGCGCGAAACCGCGCGGGACGCGCCGCCGCCGTTCGGGCCTCCCCGCGAGCCGTCGAAATAATGCCATTCCAAGCCCAAGCGGTTTGCCGCCCCGCGCAGGGCGTCTTCAACTTCGGGCTTTGAGACGCCGTCGGCAAACGCCACCCGCGCCAAGACCGCAAACGCCGCGCGGCGCATTTCGGAAGTCGGAAACGCGTCGGCGAGCCGCTCCACGGAGTCGGAAAACGAAAGCCCGTCCGACTTCGCCGCGCGGAAGCACTCAATGGCCCTGTTGCGCATTTCGGGGGAAAAATTCAAGTCGGAGAAAATGCGCTCTATTTCGCGGATTTCGGCGTCGCTTATGTGCCCGTCGATTTTCACGAGCTTTGCGACGGCGTAGAAAAGCGCGGGCATGCCGTCGGCGAAGGCGTTTTCGCGGCGGGCGGCGGCGGACGAAGCGGAGTCGAAAAAGTGCCCCGCAGCCAGTCCGAGAGCAGCCCCCCACGGGCCTCCCGCGAGTCCTCCCAAAATTGCGCCTAAAATTTTTCCTTTCATCGTAGTAAAGCCGCCATTTTTTCCGAAGCGCGCCGACATTGCGAGATTTTTTTTGCGTCCGCGCCATTTTCCGCAATACGCCCGAAAAAACTTGCAAGAACGGCGCGGCGCGTCCATTCATTTCGTCCGATATTTTCAGCAAAAAAGCATGCAGATATTTTCCGACAAAATTTTCGAAAATCCGACCGCCGTTTTGGAGGCGCGGAACAGGCGCGAGTTCGCCGAAATGTTCGCAAAAATCGACGCGCTGAAAAGGGAAAAATACATTTTGGGATACGTCGAATACGAGGCGTGGAAAATCTTTGCCGAACATAGCCCGACGCCCGAAACAGCCCCGAACGACGCCGAACCGAACGCGCCGCTTGTATACTTCGAAGTCTTCGACGGCTTCCGCCGCTACGAGCCGTCGGCGCGGTCGGGAAATTTCGAAGCCGCGCTCTCCCCCGACCTGCCGCGTCGGGACTACGACGCCGCGGTAGCCGAAATCAAAAAACGCATTGCCGACGGCGACACATACGAAGTCAACTTCGCCTACCCCAGCACGCTCTTCACCGACTGCGGCGACGATTTCGAGCTTTTCGAAAGGCTCGCCGCCCGCCAGCCCACGCCCTACCGCGCGTTTCTGAAAAACGAATACCTGACGGCGCTTTCGTTTTCTCCCGAACTTTTTTTCGAAATCGAATGCGGCAAAATTTCGGTGTCGCCGATGAAGGGCACGGTTCCGCGCGGCGACACGCCCGAAGCCGACGAGCGCAACGCCGAATTCCTCAAAACCGACGAAAAAAACCTCGCCGAAAACCTCATGATTGTCGACCTCATGCGCAACGACCTCTCGCGCGTTTCCGTCGTGGGGAGCGTCGAGGTTGAAAGCATGTTCGACGTCCGCACCCTGCCGACAGTCCACCAGATGACCTCCACGATTTCCGCAAAGCTCGCCCCGAACGCGGGCACATTCGACATCTTCGAAAGCATCTTTCCGTGCGGCTCGATTACGGGCGCGCCGAAGCTCTCGACAATGCGGATTATCGAGCGGCTCGAAAAGTCGCCGCGCGGGGTGTACTGCGGCGCAATCTGCCTGTTCTCGCCCGAAAAGACCGTTTGCAGCGTGCCGATTAGAACCCTCGAACGCCGCGCGGGCGAGCCGCGCTTCAAATACCGCGTGGGCGGCGCGGTCGTGTGGGACTCCACCGCCGACGGCGAACGCGCGGAGACCGCCGCAAAATCGGAATTCATTAACGGACGCTTCGGGCTGATTGAAACAATGCGCGTCGAAAACGGCGTCCCCCGACATTTCGAACTGCACGCAAAGAGGCTCGAAAACTCCGCGCGAGAGCTCGGCTTTGCGTTCGACGCCGACGCCTTCCGCAGCCTCGCGCCCGAACGCGACGGCATAATGCGCGTCGAGCTTTCGCGCGGCGGCAAACTCGCCGTTTCGTACCGCGAACTCTCCGAATGCGCGTCCGACAAAATCGCGGTTTCCGACGTCCGCGTGGATTCCGGAAACTCGCTTCTGCGCCACAAAACGACAAAACGCGCGGCGTTCGATTCCGCCGCAAAAAAGGCCGCCGCCGAAAACCTCTACGACGCGCTAATCCTCAACGAGCGCGGCGAAATCACGGAGGGTTCGCGCACGAACATAGTCGTCGAAAAAGACGGAAAACTGTTCACGCCGCCGCTTTCGTGCGGAGTTCTCGACGGCGTAATGCGCCGCGCGATGTCCGAAAAACTTGCTGAAAAAACGCTGTTTCCGTCCGACCTCGAAAACGCCGACAAAATCTTCTGTATCAATTCCGTACGCGAAATTAAGCGGGTATATCTTGCATAATCATGCGCAATATATTATGAATAGATAAGCACATGTTCGAATTAAAAATATTATTTTAATATTGCATTCAATATTTTTATACGCAAATATGGCGTCAAATGAGAGAGACGAACAAATACATCAGACGCACCATATCCATATCGCCTCACGTTGACGAAATACTCAACAACGGCGCGGACAGGGAATTCGGCGGAAATTTCAGCGCGTTCCTTGCCCATATTGTGCTCGAATACATAAAATGCAAAAACTGTTTTTCGAGACAGATTGGCGAAAGCCGCGCCCCCGCGCCGAGGCGCGGCAAATGCGCAAAAGTCTCCGAAAACGCGCTTGCCGCAGACGACAGATAAACACCACCGCGCCGCATGAAAATTCGGCGCGTTTTTTTTGAAAGAAAGCCGGCAATCGGCAGAATCAACTCCCGCGCGTCCGCGCTTTTATTAAGCATACGCGCGAATGCGGACGTCGCCACGATTTCTGCGCCCCCGCTGCCGCGCGTCCCGACGTTCGCGCCCGTTGCGTTCGCCGAAAAATCCGGCGATTCCGCCCCTCACCCGCCGTCCGAAAAGCGTTCCGCGCAGGCATTTTGAA
>DHMA01000052.1:0-3872 GCA_002405555.1 Opitutia bacterium UBA4654 | reverse complement strand
TTTTGAACCGCCCGCCACATTTTCGGGATTATTTGCTTTAAATAAACAACACTTCCCCCATAATTCGAAAAAATGGACGAAGATTATAAATACTATATAAAACTTTGCGCGATTCCCGAAATCGGGGCGGTATCGGCAATGCGCCTGCTCAAATATTTCGGCTCTCCGCAAGCCGCGCTTTCGGCGTCCAAAAGCGAGCTTATGAAGGTCGAGAAAATCGGCGAAAAGACCGCAAACTCGATAATCGCAAACCGCGACAAAATCGACGTCGAAAAAATCCGCGCCCGCATGGACGCCGTCGGCGCAAGGTATATCCATTTCAACGACCCCCGCTACCCCGCCCTGCTGCGCAAAATTCCCGACCCGCCCGTCGGCTTCTACATCATCGGCGACTGCGACTTCTCCGCGCCGTGCATTTCGATAATCGGCTCGCGCAACTGCTCGGTCTACGGGCAGATTACCGCGCGGAAGTTTGCGGCGTCGTTCGCGCGGGCGGGCTTCACCGTAGTCAGCGGAATGGCGAGGGGAATCGACAGCTGCGCCCACTACGGCGCGTTGGAGGCGAAGGGCAAAACCGTCGCGGTGCTCGGCTGCGGCGCGGACGTCCTCTACCCGCCCGAAAACGGCGACCTCTACAACAGGCTCGTCTCGCGCGGGGCGATTGTCTCCGAATTTCCGCTGGGCACGCGAGCCGACAGGCAGAATTTCCCGATTCGCAACAGAATAGTCGCGGGGCTTAGCGTGGCGACGCTCGTGGTAGAGTCGGACATCAAGGGCGGAAGCATGATTACCGCAAGGCTCGCGGGCGAACAGGGCGCGACGTTTTCGCAATCCCCGGGCGCATAGACCAGTCCACAAGCAGGGGCTGCAACGCGCTTATCCGCGACGGCGTACGCCTTGCGACATGCCCCGAAGACATCATCGACGAACTCGCGTTTTCGAACCAGCTGTCCTTCGACCTCAAAAGCGAACCCGCCCCCGAACCCGCAAAAGCGGAAGAGCCGAAGCGTCCGCAAATCAGGCTGTCGGGCGACGAAGCTGAGGTCTTCAAGTGCTTCGAAAGCGTCGAAAACCTCGACGCCGACACCGCGGCGTCGCTTTCGGGGCTTAGCGTGCAACGCTGCCTGTCGGCGCTGCTCATGCTCGAAATCAAGAAAGCGGTCGTAAAAAAGGCGGGCGGAATCTGGACAAAGCGCGGTTAGGCGCGGGAAAGCCAGTCGAGCAGAATTTCGTCGCGCTCGGCTTCCGAAAGTTTCCAGGAGTCGTCGAACGCCCGCATGCGCGACGACAAAACCGACATGCAGAGCGCGGAAAAAACCGACAGGTTGAAGCTCTGCACAAAGCCCGCCATCGGAAGC
The DNA here is from genome assembly GCA_002405555.1 of Opitutia bacterium UBA4654. Taxonomy (GTDB): domain Bacteria; phylum Verrucomicrobiota; class Verrucomicrobiia; order Opitutales; family Intestinicryptomonadaceae; genus Merdousia. The sequence continues at coordinate 2,514 of DHMA01000052.1, read as the reverse complement.
GAAAACACGCAGTCGGCTTCGGCTTGCGCGGCGGAGCTTAGCCCCATTCGCTCGGTGCCGATTAACAGCGCGAGCGGCTTGTCAACGGGGATTTCCTCCAAGCCGACGGCGTCGGAGCGCAGGGCGGCGGCGGCAATGCGGTAGCCGCGCGAGCGCAGGTCGCGCAGGGCGCGGGCGGTGTTTTCCTCGGCGGCGCGGGAGACTATGTGCTTTTTTGAAATACCGTTTTTTGGAACTACGGCCTCGGCGCAAACGTACCTGCGCAGAGTCAGCCACTTCGACGCGCCCGTATCGACGCTTCCGCTTATCCTGTCGAGGTATTTGTTTTCGATAAAATACGCGTCCTGAATGCCGAACGCGTCGCAGCTTCGGAGCACTGCGGCGGCGTTGTGCGGCTGGTAGACGTCCTCCAAAACGACGGCGAGCTTGCGCGTGCGCATGTCCAAAACGCGAAGCATTTTGGCGTAGCGTTCGGGCGTGATTTTCTTCGAAAGCCTTTCTATTTCGGCGTTCATAGCTCGTGGTTCGGGCGCGAGCACACGCCCGCGTAAGGCTCTTGCGGAAAGATTTTTTGCGCGTTGCCGCCGTCGAGCATGAACTCGTCGCAGACTTTCAACAGCGCGTCCATGCCCTTTGCGCGGCGCATTTTATAGAGGAACGCGCCGTCGGGGTCGATGGCAGTCCCCACGAAGTTCAGAAATTTTTTCAGGCGCGAGTCTGCGTACTTCATGCGGTCGGACGACGCCTCGATGTTTGCCCGCAGGGCGTCAACATATCCGCGCACGTCGGCGAGAGTAGGCTCGAACGCGGGCAGTCCCGCAAGCTCTTCGGAAATCTGCCTGAATATCCACGGATTCCTGACGGCGTGCCGCCCGCACATGACGCCCGCGCAGCCCGTCGATTCGATTACTTCCCGCGCCTTTTTCGCGCCCGAAATGTCGCCGTTTGCGATTATAGGAATGTCGCACATGCGCAGGGCTTCGGCGATTTTCGGGTAGTTCGGAACGCCCTTGTAAAGCTGTTTCACGGTTCGCGCGTGGATTGTTATGAAATCGGGTTTGCCCGCGAGCACCGTTTCGAAAATCTCGGCGAACCTTTCGTCCGAATCGAAGCCCGTGCGCATTTTCACGCTAAGGCAGCCGTCCCACTCGGAGCGCATGACGCGCAGAATTTCGGCGATTTTGGGAATGTCGCGCAAAAGCCCGCCGCCCACGTTTTTGCGGTACACTTTCGGGGCGGGACACCCCAAGTTGAGGTCGAGCATTTTTATCTGCGGATAGCAGTTTCTGATTTGCGCTATCGCCTTGGAAATGTATTCGGTGTTTTCGCCGATGAACTGGGCGCACACGCGTTGCGGGTTCAGCAAAACCGATTCGAGAATATGCGGCTCAAGCTCGTAATACTCGTGGATTCGGAAGTATTCGGCTATGGCGAAATCGGGGGCGCCGCGCTCGGCGACCGCCCGCATGAAGCCCGCGTCGGTGATGTCCTGCATGGGCGCGAGGAACGACACCTTTTTCGAATTTCGGGAGAACGGCGCGTCTACCATGAAAAACTATGCGCCCTTTATTTTTTTGAAAGCGTCCCCCATGTCGGCTACGGAGTCGAGAACCCTGCGCGAAACGAAAATCGGCGCGCCCGCGCGGAGCGCAAGCGCGATTGTGTCGCTGGGGCGTCCGTCCACTTCCGCGATTTTTTCGCCAAGCTCGTTTTCCATGACGATGTTCACATGGGTGAAGAAAGTGCCGTCGTCAACGTGGTAGATTACGACGCTTTTTACGGAGCATTCGAGCGCGTCGAGCATTTGAGACACGAACTCGAACGTAAGCGGCCGCTCCGACTTCATGCCCGACAACGCGCTTTGCATGTTCATTCCGCGCGCCCTGTCCACATAAATCACGAAAATCTTTTTGTCGGCGCGCAAAAAAACCGCGTATCCGTACGGAGACGGACACACGTCCAAAACTTCGGCTCTGATAAGAATGTCGTCCATTGCCGTTTTGCGCCCTGTGTGTTGCGGATAGATAGAGTATCGGCGGGCGGCGGTTGGGGGGAAAGCGCGTATAAAAATTTCGGCTTCGGAGAATACCGAAGCCGAAAATCAAAACCTTGCCCTACTTGGCGAGCTTTGCGGCTGCCTTCGCGAGGCGGCTCTTCGTGCGCGCTACCTTGTTGGGGTGGACGATGCCGCTTTTTACGGCCTTGTCCATAGCCGAAGCCAGCGCGGCGCCGTTCTTTTTAAGGGATTCGAGGTCGGTGCTCGCCGCGGCGTTCTTCGCCAAAGTCTTGATGCGGCTTGCCGCCTTGCGATTGCGCAGTGTGCGTGTTTCGGTTCTGCGTATGTCTTTTTTCGATGATTTGTTGTTTGCCATGATTAGTATTTAAAGAAATTCTGCAAAATCTGTATTTTGAAGCTCACAAAGAAATTCGTTTTTTAATCAAAACGCAAGAAAAATTCCGCCGTTTTTCGTTTTTTTTTATTTTTTGCCCCCGAACACCCATTGCGCGGCAATT
>DHMA01000096.1:2180-5261 GCA_002405555.1 Opitutia bacterium UBA4654 | reverse complement strand
CTTGCCCATTTGTTTTGCCTTCCTATTTTGCATATCAATTTACCCCTTGCAACTCTGTACTATTTTTCGGGCACACATCAGTAGCTTATGTTGCTTGTCCCGCTTTTGCGCAGTTGGAGGGAGTTTGAGCCGCCTGTCGTTTTGCTTTCGCGTTGGGCGTTTTGCTTCGGCTACATCGTTCTTACTCGTTGAGTGTGTAATTATATTGTTTGTCCCGCTTATGCATAATTGGTGGGGGAAAGCTATCGAATGTGTTTGAGCTGTCTGTGCTTCGTTCTCGCGCGGAAAGTGAGGCGTGTTCATATCATTTGTTTTTCGTTCGCGCGCGGGTTGAGTGTGTGGGCGCGTTTTGTAATCTGTTTTCGCTCCTGCGCGGTTGGGGGGAATCGCATGTTTTGTTCATGCGGTGTTTGAAATGTTTGCGCGTTGAGTGGCGGCGACAGTATTTCTTGACCCGACGGTTGGGGTGGGGTAGAAGTTCTGTGATGTCGGCATTGATTACAGCTTGTGCGCTTATGGGAATTTCCGCCGTCGCGTGGATTTTCTTTCGCCGCGGCACGGGTTTTATTGCCGCTACGCTCAAAAGTGTGCCCGCCGTATGTGCGGCGATGGGGCTTATTGCGCCGTTTACCGTGGCGGGCGCGTTGCGCGTCATTCCGCCCATTCCGAGCTTTCTTACGCCGATTATTGCGGGAATTTTGCCTGTGTTTTGTGCGGGCTTTCTTGCGAATATGTTTTACATGCGCAAGTGCGGATTCTCTTTTTTCAAAACGCTGATGTCTTTCGTGGCGGGGGTTTTTGTTTCGGCGTCGGTTGCGGCTGCGGTGTTTGCGGTGTCGTTGTGGGCATTGTTTACGATGTGGGAATCTGTCGAAATTCCCTCCGAGCCGAAATTCGAATTGCAGCTTAAAAGAAAGCCCGCGCTTTGTCCCGAATTCGACAGGCGCGTGAGGTTTGAAAACGGCAAAACCGTCGGAATTTTTCCCGACACTTGCGGGCGCGGAAACTTCTCCGTCTACGCGTTGCGCAACGGCGCGGTATACATTGAGTCGGAGCATGAAAAATACATAATCGACCCCCGCGCCGAAAAGGTTTGCGAAGTGCTTGGCGCAAACGTCGCCGAGCTTAAAGGCGGTTTGATAAACGGGCGTTGGGGCGCGGAGGGAAAAGTATCGTACGACGTTTACGGCGGCGGAGAAGAAACTTTCGAAAGCCGAACCTCGCCGCTTGGCGACGCGCTCGAAAACAAAATAAAAATAGGCGACCTGCGCGTTCTGCGTTTTATTCCCGAAACGCCGAACTGAATTGCGTATTGCGGCGCAAAAAAACGGCGGAGCATGAGTCCGCCGTTTGTGGTTGCGATGTGTTTGGGTTATTTTCCGTAGCGCGTTTTATAGAGTTTATAGCCTATTTCGCGCGCTTTGTTGATTGTTTCAGGGTAGGGCTGGTCGGCGACGTCGGTGAAGCCCACTTGGAAGTTTTCGCCGTCGAAGCGTCCCGCCGTGCACTGGTCGGAGAACTGGTGCCAGTGTGTGCCCACTATTGCGGGGTTTTCCAGCGCGGACTTAACGTAGTCGTAGTAGTGTTGTCCGCGGTCTTTCTGGTCTTTTGTGAGCACAAGCGACGGGTGGAAAAGCCCCCTGTCGAGCGCGCCGAAGTGGAATTCGCCAATCATGATTGGCTTGTCCACGCCCTCTGGAAGTTTGAGCGTTGCAAGCGAGTCGGAGTAGCGGTTGTAGCTTACGATGTCGCAGTATTTGCCCGCCTGCCTCAGGGCTATTTCGTTCGACCCGGCAAAGCGGCAGCCCATGTAGAGCATGTGCGGTACGCGCGCCTTGATTGTGTCGCGAATGGTTTTGAAGTAATTGCCGATGAATTTTTCGGAGAACGCGGAGAGGTCCTTTTTGTCGGCGTTCACGGGGTTTTTGTCGTTGGCGAGGAAGTCGTCCCACGATTTGAAGTTTGTTTTCCACGCCTTGTTGAGCGCGGCGATGTCGCCGTATTTGGCTTTGAGGTCTTTTGCGAACTCGATTTTTGCGGGCAGGTCGGCGGGCGAAATCGCCACGTTTCTGCCGATTGTGTCGGGGCTGCCCCAGTGGTGTTCGTTGTCCACGAAATAGCCTATGCAGAACGGGTCTTCGAGCTGTTCCGCTCGGCGGTCGAGATTGTCGTTTATGCTTTTGACGAACGACGCGTCCCACGGGTCGGCAATCGGCCACCACCAGCCTTCGTGGCCCGAAATGGGGCGCGAATGTATTTCGAAGCGTTCGGCGTAGGGCGTCTTCTTTTGCAGGAATATGAAAGAGTCGGACGAGTTTGCGATAGTGTTAAGCCCCCAGCTGCGGAGTCTGCGGTGGGCGGAGTCCGCGAATTTTTCTCGCCACTGTTTGCCGTATTTGCGGTAGATGTTTGCGGCGGAGAAGTCGTAGGTTTTTTTCAGCCCGCGCTTGGTGTAGTAGGGCGCGAGAAGCTCGTCTTTTGTCGTGTAGAAGAGGGCGAGTTCGTCGTCCTTTTGGGGGAGGCTTTCGAAGTAGTATTCGCGTCCGTCGAGGGGCGTGATTGCGCTCGACGGCGTAACCCTGACTATGCCGTGCGACCAGAACAGCCTGCCCTCCGGGTCTACGAGCCACCATTTGCCGTCAACTTTTTGCACGCGGAAGTGTCCCGTTGCCTCCAACTTCGGGCCGTTTGCCCAGCCGCCGTATTTTGTCCAGCCTTCAGGCGACTGCGGGTTGGCGGAGAGGTCTTTCTCCTCTTCGGCGACCGCCTTTTTGATGTCGGCGTCCGTGCGGACTTTTCCTTTCCAGTCGCCGAATTTGAACTGCCCGTATTTGTCGATGAACGGGAAGAACTGCTCTTTTGTGTACGAGAAGTATTCGGGGTATTTTTTCGACGAAGTGTCGAGGGCGACGATTTTCTTAATCCTGATTTTCGCGTCGGCGTTGCGCGAGAGCATTGTGAGCTTTTTGATTTTTGAAAAGTCTTTCGGGAACGTTATTCTGTCGCCGCGGAAGAAGGGGTTTGTGCGCATGATTTTCATATCGTCGAGAATTTCGGGGTGCGCGGGCACGGGCGGGTACG
>DHMA01000096.1:0-2143 GCA_002405555.1 Opitutia bacterium UBA4654 | reverse complement strand
CACGGGCGGGTACGAAATCACCGCCGAGCCTTTCTCGCCCTTTGCAATGCGGTAGGAGGCGACCGACGGGTTGGAGTCGCGCTCGGACGACGCGCCGTCGCTGATTCTCAGTCTCACGACGTCGCCCGCTTCGCCGACGCTTTCGAATTCCACGAGGAAGTCGAGGTTTTTCGACAAGTCCCATTCGCCGTCGACTACCAGCGGCGTTTTGCGCGTAAGCTCGAACGGTTTGCCGTCGGGCGAGTTCGACGCGTCGTAAATTTTTATTCCCTTTTCTTCGCAGCCCGCCAGAGCGATAACGAATGCGGCGGCGAAAATCCTCCCCAATAAAGCGTATTTCTTCTTCATAGATTGAAGATTATCGCATTTTGTCCCGATTTTGTCCAAGCTAAAAAACGGGTATGTTTTGCGCAAACGGGTATTCTGCGCGTCTGCGCGGCGGAATTTTTGGCGCGGAAGTTGTACCGCGCGGGCGGCACGCGTCCATGCGCAAAGGCGGCGGCTTAACGCGCCGAATTTTTGATTCGGGCGGCGGTTTTAAAACTCGAATTCCCTGTTGACGGGCGGAAGTTCGGGCGGGAAGTCGTCTTTCGACTTCGGGTTGTGGATATGTTTCGGCGGCTTGCCGAGGCGCGTTTCGACGTCTTCGTCGATTTCGCGGATAATCCTTTCGCAGATTTTTCTGACGTGCATTTGCAGCCAGATTGCCGTGGACGATTCGGGCGTGTAGTTGTTCGGCCCGTAGGCGTCTATTCTGTCGCTTTCGAGAAGCATGTCGTTCTGCTCGAATTCCGCCTCGCTGCCCTCGCTGTAAACGGCGAACGTTTTGCCGCCGCCCTTTTTGACGACCGAAAATACGGGAACGTCGCTCGGCCCGTCCGCGACGTAAATCATGTTGCGAATCGGCACGCGCCTGTCGGCGGGGTCGATGTGCGAGTTTACGTCTATTGCGGGGTTTTTGTTTGTGCCCTTGTTGATTTCGAAAATGAAGCGCGTCTTGATTGTGTTGTCCACAATCATGCCGATTTGGTTGATTTGCGTCGAGACCGCGTCGAACTCGAATTCGGGCTGTTTTGAAAAGTACGGCGGCATGGGTTCTTCGAGAAATTCGCAGCCGAAAATTCCGTCAACATACTGCGCTATTTTGCTGCCGCGTATCATTTCGGCAAGCCCCGTGCTTACTATGTAGTGTTCAAGCGTGATGTCGGCGTTGCGCGACTTCGCAATCTTCTTTACGGTGTCGCGCAGCGACGTGAAAAGCGACGGTATCCCGGGGCAGAATTGCAGCTTCCCGCCGAGCCTTTTGAGTTTTGCGTTGCTCAGCCCCTGCATGTAGCCCGCCTTGACGAACGTCAGCAGGTGGTTGAGGTAGACCGTTTCGGGCGACACCCTTATTCCGCGTTCGGCGTAGATTTGGGGAAGCATGTTGACTTCGCGCCAAAACGTTTTTTCGTCGACGTCGTACTCCTTGAAGATGGGCGTCTGCATGTAGGCGGGGATAAGTGTCTTGTCGAAATCCCAAATGCAGGCGACGACGTTGCTCGAACGCATTGAAGTGTCGGTTTTTCTATTCATCGTCCCAAACTAAAACAGAATGTTTTTTTCTTTGCAAGTATCTTCGTTTTTTCGAAAATGCGAAAATATGTCGGACACAAAGGACACAAAAGACGGGCTTGCGCCCCGCTCCAAAAACGCGGCAAACCGCCGCGCGCGCGGGCTTGTCGTGTCGGTTTTGCACGACATCAGCAAGACCGCCGTCCGCATGAAGGACGTCTCGCTGCTTCTGCGCGAAGTGCTCGACATTCTCTTCGACCGCATGAACCTCACGCGCGGCACGGTAACCCTGCGCAACGGCGATTTGCTCACAATCTGCGCCTCGCACGGGCTTAGCGACGAAGAGCGCAAGCGCGGCGTCTACCGCATGGGCGAGGGCGTTACGGGCGACGTCGCCGCGCGGGGGGTCTCGCGCGTGGTGCCCGACATTTCCAAAAGCCCCGACTTCCTCAACCGCACGCTGAGCCGCACGATGTCGTCCAAAACCGCGTTCCTTTGCGTGCCCGTTTTCAGCAGGGGCAACGTCATCGGCACTCTCAGCATCGACAGAACCGACCCCACAAAATACGTCCTGCGGCGCGACCTCAAG
>DHMA01000026.1:9516-13932 GCA_002405555.1 Opitutia bacterium UBA4654 | reverse complement strand
AATCGGGAAATCGACGTACGCGCTGTACTTTTCGACAATCTCCTTGATTCGCGCGGGCTTTGAAAATTCGGAGTATTCCTTTTTGAGAGTCGCCACGATTTTCGTGCCGCGCTCGGACTTGTCGAAGTCTTCAATCGTGAAGTTCTCGTCGCCCGCGCACGACCAGTGGAGACCGCCGCCGTTTTCGCTTTTCGTGTAGACGTCAACCTTGTCGGCAACCATGAACACGCTGTAAAAGCCCACGCCGAACTGCCCGATAAGCCCTTCGGACAAGTCGCCCTTGTTTTCTTTGAGAGCCTGCAAAAACGCCTTCGAGCCTGAATGCGCGATTGTTCCGAGGTTCGCGACAAGCTCTTCGGAGGTCATGCCTATGCCGCGGTCTTCGATTGTGAAAGTGTTCGCCTTTTCGTCGGTCGAAAGGGTGATTTTAAGCTCGTCGTCGGCGATTTTCCCGCCCGATGAAAGCTTGGTGAAGCGCAGTTTTTCGGAGGCGTCGGAGGCGTTCGAGACAAGTTCCCTGACGAAGATTTCCTTGTCCGTGTAGAGCGAGTTTACGACGATGTCGAGTACCTGTTTTACTTCCGCTTTGAATTTGTAGTCCATATATTATTATAGTGTTTTGTTTTTTTGAAAGTGTGCGGGCGTCGCGGATTGTTCCCGACCCGCGCGCGCCCCGTGTTTAATTGTGGATTATCGGACAGCTTCGCATTTTTTAAAGAACAAAAGACAAAAATTTTTTCGAAATCGGGAAAATGATGTTGAATATTTCCGCGAAAAGTCGGATTATCCGTAAAGTATGTCAAATATCGTAAAGAAACTTTTGAGCGGTAACGAGGCAATAGCCCTCGCCGCGCGCCACGCGGGTTGCGCCCTCGGTGTGGGCTACCCCGGAACGCCCTCGACCGAAATTCTCGAAAACTTTTCCCTGCTCGGCGGAAACGCCGAATGGGCGCCGAACGAAAAAGTTGCCGCGGAAGTCGCGCTGGGTGCGGCTTTTGCGGAGGCAAATTCCATGGTAACAATGAAGCACGTCGGCTTCAATGTAGCCCAAGACCTGTTCTTTACGGCATCATACAGCGGCGTTCAGGGCGCGTTCGTTGCGGTCGTCGCCGACGACCCCGGAATGGCGTCGAGCCAAAACGAGCAGGATACCCGCTCGCTCGCGCTCGCCGGCGGACTCCCCGTCCTCGAACCCGCCGACTCGCAGGAGGCCTACGACCTCACGCGCCTTGCGTTCAAACTTTCCCGCAAATGGGGGATTCCGTTCATAATTAGAACCACAACCCGCATTGCCCACAGCAATACGGTTGTTTCGTACGACCTCGACGCGGTTGAAGACCTTCACCCCGCGAACTACGCAAAAGACATCACAGTGCACGTCATGGTCCCCGGGCACGCAAAGCCCGCGCACAGACGCCTCCGCAAGAAGCACGCCGACATGCTCGCGTGGAACGAGTCCGACGAATCGCCGAACAAAATAATCGAGGGCAAGTCGGACGAGCTGGGGATAATCGCAAGCGGCGTGGCGTTCCAGCACGCAATGGAGGCGGCTCCCGACGCGGGCTTCTTCAAAGTCGCGTTCTCGAACCCGCTTCCCGTAAAGAAAATCGCCGAATTTACGAAAAAATACAAGCGTTGCGTAGTGGTGGAAGAGGGCGACCCCTACATGTCTACACTGCTGCTTGCGGGCGGCGCAAACGTCGAGCCGCGCGACGAAGCGTGGCGTTTCGGCGAATTCAATTCCGACAGGGCAAAGGCGCAAATAGAGGGCAGGACAGACTACGCCGCGCCCGTCCTCAAAATGAAGCCGCCGCAACTCTGCAACGGCTGCCCTCACGCTTTCAGCTTCAAGCCGCTCGTGGAACTCAACTGCATAGTTTCGGGCGACATCGGCTGCTACACGCTCGCGGCAATGCGCCCCGTAAGCGGAATGGACCTGCAAATTTGCATGGGCGCGTCAATCGGCATGGGAATAGGGCTTAGGAAAGTCCTTCCCGAAGAGCAGGCGCGGAAAGTCGTAAGCGTTATCGGCGACAGCACTTTCATGCACAGCGGCCTCACGGGGCTTCTCGAAATGGTCTACAATCCGCCCGCAACGGGGCACGTCGTGGTGGTTGTAGACAACTCCACGACCGCGATGACAGGCCAACAGGAACACCCCGGAACGGGCAGAAAGCTCGACCACACACCCGCGCCGCACAAGGTTTCGATTGCGGACGTCGCAAAGGCAATCGGCGTCCAGAACGTGGTTGAGTTCAACCCCGTGCGCGACGGCGAAAAAATCAAGAGCTACCTCGAAGAAAAATTGGCTACAAACGAGCTTACTCTGATTATTCTCAAACAGCCCTGCCTGCTCGCGGCGGCGAACCTCGCAAAAATGAAAAAGGCTTAAACCATGGAAAAAACTACAAACATTCGCACGGCGGGTCTCGGCGGCATGGGCGTCTTGAAGGCGTCGCTTATTCTCAGCGAACTGCTCTTCGAAGAGGGCTACGACGTCAAAAAGGCGGAAGTCCACGGAATGTCGCAACGCGGCGGCTCGATTTCAAGCGACGTGCGCTTCGGCAAAAAAGTGGTAAGCCCGATGATAGGAGAGGGCAGGATTGACTTTTTGCTGTCGCTCGAACCCGAATGGTCGGACGTCCACAAGGCGTCGCTCGCGCCCGACGGCGTGGTGATTTCGCCCGCCGACTTCGACGTCTCGAAGCTCAAAAGCGCAAAGGCGATAAACGTCGCGGCTCTCGGCGTGCTCAGCAACTACCTCGACATTCCCGAAAACCGCTGGCTTGAAACAATTGCAAAATTCTTCCCCGAAAAGCTCCGCGAGGCAAACGAGGAGGCTTTCAAACTCGGACGCAATTCGAAAAAATAACAGCAGCACAATTTCCGTACGCATATGGCTCAAAATTGGAACGACAAAAACGGAAAATTCAACCCCGTTAGCGCGATGGACTACCTGCCGCGCGAACAGCTTAAATTCATTCAGTCGCAGAGGCTCTCGGCGATGGTCGAGCACGCATATAAAAACGTCGCCCTCTACCGCGAAAGAATGGACGCAAAGGGCGTGAAACCCTCCGACATCAAGTCTATCGACGACATCTCGAAGCTTCCGTTCACCCAAAAAACCGACCTCCGCGACACATATCCCTACGGGCTTTTCGCCGTTCCCACAAACGAGGTCGTAAGGCTGCACGCGTCGAGCGGCACGACGGGCAAGCCGATTGTCGTAGGCTACACCGAAGACGACATGGACGTTTGGAAAACCTCCGTCATGCGCTGCCTGCTCATGAGCGGAATCAATAGGGGCGACTTTGTCCAAATCTGCTACGGCTACGGACTCTTCACGGGCGGGCTGGGCGCGCACGGCGGCGCGGAAAAACTCGGCTGCACGGTTATCCCCGCATCGACGGGCAATACCGAACGCCAGCTCATGATTATGCGCGACTTCGGCACAACCGCAATCTGCTGCACGCCAAGCTACTTTATCCACCTGATGGAAGTCGCGCCCAAATACGGCATCGACATGAAAAAACTGCCGCTTTCGCACGGCGTTTTCGGCGCGGAACCGTGGTCGGAACAAATGCGCAACTTCATTCAGAAAAACACGAACGTCGTCGCGCACGACATCTACGGACTTTCCGAAATCACGGGCCCCGGAGTCGGCTGCGAGTGCTCCGAACAAAACGGACTCCACATTTTGGAGGATAACTACTACCCCGAAATCGTAGACCCCGAAACGGGCGAACCGCTCCCCGACGGCGAAGAGGGCGAACTTGTCCTCACGACTTTGGCGAAGAGGGCGATGCCCATTCTCCGCTACCGCACCCACGACATCACGTCTATTATCACAATGCCGTGCAAATGCGGCAGAACGCTCCGACGCATTCGCAGAATAGGGCGCAGAAGCGACGACATGTTCATTATCCGCGGCGTAAACGTGTTCCCGTCGCAAATCGAAGTCGCGCTGATGAGGGTCGAAGAATGCACGCCGAATTACAGAATCATTCTCGACAGGGAAAAAGACCTCGACACCGTGACGGTCGAAGTGGAAGTAGACGAAAAATGCTACGCCGACAGCGTCTCGGAACTCGACGCGCTCCGCAAGAAAATCAAAACGTCGATTGCAAACATTGTCGGTATCAAAATCGAAGTGAAAATCGTCGAACCCAATAAAATCCCGCGCTCCGACGGCAAGGCGAAACGAGTCATCGACAACCGAAAAATTTAGGAAAGGAAAACCCGACATGAGAATAAAACAAATATCCGTATTCTTGGAAAATACCCCAGGACACCTTGAAAAAGTCTGCAAGGCGCTCGCCGAGGCGGACATTAATCTCCACACCATAACAATCTCGGAAACAAAAGATTACGGAATTGTCCGCGCAATCGTAGACGACCCCGAAAAGGCGGCGCGTA
>DHMA01000026.1:7901-9439 GCA_002405555.1 Opitutia bacterium UBA4654 | reverse complement strand
CCTCGAAGTGCTTGCAATAGAAGTTGAAGACAAACCCGGCGAACTCTCGAAAATCCTCAGAAAGGCGTCGGAAGTCGGGCTGAATGTGGAATATATGTACGCAATGACGCGCCCCGTAAACGACAAGCCCGTAATGGTGATGTCGTTTAAGGATATCGACGCGGCGGAGCGCATTTTCGGCTAAATGGCGGCGCAAAATCGAAAACCGGCAGGCATAACGCGCAAACTTTTTTGGGCGTTGCTCGGCGTTTCGTTTTTTGCGCTGACATATATTAACTTCACGAGCGACGAGAATTTGAGGCTTGTCGCCGAACAATATCCCGAAGTGAGCCTGTCGTTTCGCAAGGCTTTTCTGGACGGCTATAAAATGTTCATGTCGCTCGCGCTTTTCCTGACGGACATCGTGCTGGTCGGTCCGTTCGCATGGCTGAGCTATTTTGGCGACCATATAGTGTCGAAACGCGGCGACTTCATAAAGCGCGTGAGCTTTTTCGACTTGGGCATAATGCTCGCAATAGACTTCACCATGGCGGTGATTTCGTTCAATTTCATGATAATAAACGCGGTAGACCCGAACCCGATAAAAGTGCTCGGCGCAATGACACCGTGGATTCTGACGTGCGTGGGATTCGCCGCATGGTTCGCAACGTCGCTGCTAAAAATTTACTCGTATAGCTCCGACCAACGCAAAGACCTGAAAAAATACGTTATCAGATTTTAACCGACTTCAAACGCGCCTTCATAAAAGCCGTTCGGCGGAATTTAATTCACAATCCGCAATTATAAAAAAGCGCATTCGCATAATCGCGCATTAGAAATTCCGCCACAATAAAGCGCGAAAATAAAACGAATCAAACGGAATAAACCCTAAACGCAAAAGCTCTAAATCAAACGATGCAGGGCAACTGTAAATTCCAAGTCAGGCGGCAACATCAAACGAATACGGCATATTCAGCCCAAGAACAATCATAAACGCCGTCAAATTAACCAACAGATAATCAAGAACAAACCTCAAAAACACACCCACTCCGCCCTATGTCAATTTGTCGCACAATATATATTATGTCTAATTATTTGAACGGTGAGACTTAAAATTAATTTTAATGCTCTTGGAGCTTGAATTAGCATTCTGTTCGGATTTTGCGGCTACTTGCAGATTAAGAGAATGGTTCTTTGTTCGTAATCTTTTTAATAAAGCCAGTGCATTAATTATAAATGTAATGATATTTAAATTCATAGTGAGTGTCTTGTAAAAAAAGCGAACTGTTGTCAATTAAAAAAGCGGGACGGCTGGAATGCCGCCCCGCTTTGTTTTTGGTGATTGCTACTTTTTTGTAATTAGCGAAATCTTGCCGACGTTGCCGAATTCGATTTGGCAATAGTCCCAATTCCACTTCTTGGATTTCCACGTGCCGTCCGCGAACGCTTTGAGCGAATCGAAGAATTTTGCGCCGCGCGGCAGGTCTTGGATTGTGTAGAAGCGCGGCCAGATGTCCATGAGTTCGCCGAGCGCGTTGTGCGGGCAGTCCATCAGGTTT
>DHMA01000026.1:0-7848 GCA_002405555.1 Opitutia bacterium UBA4654 | reverse complement strand
ACAGGACTACTTCGATTTTGCTTTCGGGCTTCGAGACCGAATCGGTTATATCGAGCTCGAACGGCGTATTTTTGATAACGCCGGCGCGTTTGCCGTCAACGAGAACTTCCGCCACGGGACAGTCGAGGTTGCCGAGTTTGAGCACGATGCGTTCGCCCTCTTTCTTCGGCGTTTTGACGTTTGCGGAATATGCGAGTCTGCCCGCGTAGAACGGAAGTCCGTTCGTTGTTGCGTCGCCGAGTTTAAGCGGCGCGGGGTTTGTGATTGCGAGCGCGTCTTTTTTTATCATCACGAGGTTCGGAATCTTCGCCTTGTAGTCGAGGTTTCGCGGGTTGACGGGGCGCGCGCCCGTATCGACCGAAACGACGGAGAAGTCGCCGACCAAGTACACGGCTTCAAGCTCCGTGCCGTATCTGCGCCACTGCGGCTTGTATGTGGCGAGGTCGCCGTATTTGAAGTCGCGGTAGTGCATTTCGATTGTATTTTTGCCGTCTTTGACAAGCCCCGATATGTCGATTGGCAGCCAGCGGAAGTCGCGCCACGCGGGCAGGCCTGCGTACTTGACTTCCTTTCCGTTCACCCTGATTTCCGCGCGTTCGGGGTATTCCACAACAAGGCGCAGTTTGCGGTTCGGGTCGAAATTCTTGGCGTTGAAAGCGTAGACAACCTTTACGTCGCCGTCGTACTTAATCGAATTCAACTAGTTCATCGCTTCGAGAACGGGAACTTCGCCGTCGATGCGCTTTTTGCCTCCGTCGTACGAGAACGAAACGTAGTCGAGGGTCATGGAATTGTCGTCGAGGCGTTTTGCGCTCCAGCCAGAAATTTCGCGTTCGGCGACGGCTTTCGGCTGCGCGGCGTCGGGTTGGGGCGATTCCCTTGAAACGCGGACGTACAATGCGCCCGCCGTTTCGATTGAAATCGGCAGTTCGAGAGTGTCGCCCTCTTTCGCGGCGGCGGTGTCCGAGATTTTCCCCGTCTCGACGTCGAGCTTCTGCGCGCGGGAGAATCCGCCGCGGATTTTCGCGACGCCGTCGAGTCTTTCGGCGCGGCTGAGATTTGCCAGCATAATCAGGCGCGAGCCGTCGTTGAGGTTGCGGACGTGCGTCCACAGTTGCGACGAATCGCCCGATTTCTTTTCGAGCTTTACGAACGCGGGCGAGAATTTTTCGATTTCGCCGCCCAAGTCTTCGGGCTTTACGGACTTTACGTCGGCAAAGAACGCGTCAAGCTCCGCCGACTCTTCGCCGTCGATGAACTTCGGGGCGCTTCCCGTGCGCAGAATCAAACCGCCCGCCGACTTGAATTTTTTGAGCTTGTCGAAGGTCGAGGGTCTGATTGTGTCGATTTCGGGCACGACAACCACGCCGTAGGACATCTGCCCTATTCCGATTCGCTTGCCGTCTACGAAGCCGTTTTCTTCGAGTATTTGCTCGTCGCCCAAGTCGAAAGTGAGCTGTTGGCCGCAAAGCTGGTCTACAAACGCGCGGAACGATTCGGATATTTTGGAGGTGCGTTCGCGGGCGGCGGCGGGTATCGGAGCGCGGGTTTTGCCTATCGTTCCCAGATACCAGTTCATGGCGATGCTCTCCTGCGGGTGGAGCACGAGAATGTCGGCGGCGTATTTGCCCTGCGCCATCGCGTAGCAGGCGCGGGCGAGCGGCACGTCAACATAGGAATTGAGATTCCACCACGACTGCTGATAGTTTATATTCTGCGGAAAGTCGCGCTTGCGGCAGCCCGTCTGCGAGAAAAGGCTCAGGTGCGGCACGATGAGGTTGACGCCCAAAATCATCTGCTGGTGGGCAATCCACTCGCGGTCTTCGAAAGTCAGAGAGCCGCCCGTGCACCCGTACATTTCGGAAAGCATGCGCATTTTGCCCATCTGGTTGCAGACGCTCTGACACTGCTTGCCCGTCTGCGCCCCGAATACCCTGCGGCTCAAATGGTCGATTCCTGGGATTCCCATTTGGCGGTAGTACGGCATGATTCTGCCGCTCCACCTGTGCTGGTTTGTGGCGGTGTCCTCCGCCATGCAGTGCCCCGTGAGAGCCGCTCCGCGCGCGGAAAGATAGGCGTTAAGCTGCCCCATGAAGTTCTTTTCGAAGAGCGAATTGAGCGTGCGGAAATATTGCAGGCGGAACTTCTTTGCGCCGTCGCAATCGCTAAACAGCTTGTGGAAATGCGGAACGGGGTCGTACCCGTACGCCTTCTTGAAAGCTTCGACGAAGTCCGACGAATACGGAACGGTTGTGTTCCAATCTCCGTATTCTTTCTGGCTTGTGAGCGCGGGTTCGTCGGTAAACTCTGCGACAATCGTCGAGCCGTAAACGTCCTTGTAGCGGTCGTAGTAAGACTCGTACGCCAAGCGTTTGAACTCGCCCATCGCCGCTTTCGACATCGTGTCTACATACGACGTTCCGTTGAACCACGCGTTGCCCTGCTTTGCGCGGCAGACGTAGATTTGAATGCCGTTCTTCGGCTCGCCGATTGGCTTTGCTTCGGGCGGAACTTCCGCGCCGACGGGGCGGGCGAAAAGCGATTTCATCGCGTAGTTAATGTCGGTTTGCAGAACCGTGCCGCCGCTGAAACCGCTCGGCCACTTGTCTTCGTCGTAAAGCCAAACGAACATTCCGAGTTTCCTGCTTTCGTCTACGCACGCGTCTACCGCCTTGAACCAGTCTTCGCCGAGGTATTCGGTCATCAAGCCCGTGCGGCTGTGAACCATTGAGCCGCCCCACCCCGCCTCTTTCATGAGGCGCAACTGGCGGCGAACCTCCGCAGGCTCCATTACTTCGTTCCAACTCCAGAACGGAACTATTCTGTACGCGGCGGGCGGATTCTTGAAGTCTTCAAGGGAGAACTGCGAATTTTTGTCGTAGTTCAAATCGACCGCGCATTTTTTTTCGGGCGCGGATTGCGCGTTGTCGGCGCCGCCCGTGCACGCGCCCATTCCGAGCGCGGCGAATGCGAAAAGTAGGCAAGGTAGTTTTTTATAATTCATAAATGATATAAATCGTTTGACGGAATTTAATGTACAAACGCCCGAATAAATTTCAATCTTTTTCCAACATTTTCTTTAAAAATTGCGAAAATCGATGCTCGCGCAAGCGGACGTTTGCGCTTCAAAAAAATTGTTTTGTCGGAAGATTAATCAGTTCGACAATTCGCCGAGTCTGTCCTTTTGCGGGCGGTTTTTGAAAATTCTTTCGGAGAGCTTTGCCGACAAATCGTACGCTTCGCTCCTGTCGGAATAACTGAGTTTTTCGTGGAGTCTTGCAAGCCGCTGGATTGTCGTTCTGTCGTCGTCCCGTCCGTGGAATAAAAAAACAGCGCGACAGTTAGCCGCGCTGTTGTGTGATGGTTGCCCTGTTTTGTCGGGCGGAATGCTACTTTTTGAGCTTTGTCAGCCTTTCGATTTGCCTTGCGACCTCTTCGCGCAGTGTGATTGTGTAGGCGTCGGGGTCGGGCATCATTTCGGCGGAGTTTCTCGCCCCTGGGTTCGGGTAGACTGCGTACGACTTTATCTTTTCGACCGTCGCGAGCGCGTCTTTGTCGCCCGTTTCCTTTGCGAGCTTGTCGAGCATGAGGAAGTATTCGAAGTCTTCCTGTCCGTCTCGGATAGACTCCATTCTCACCGAAGAGAAAATCTCGTTGCGGCCGAGGAGTTCGCCCGTGTAGATGAAGTAGCCGTCGCCGTTCGGGAAGCGGTTGCGCCGCTTGATCCCAGGGGCGGGCGTGCTGATTCTGTCCTTGTGCATGCCCCATTTGAACGGGTTTTGCATGTACCAGTCAACGCCCCAGTATTCGTAGCCGAGAAAGCCGCCCGCGAAGCAGAACGCCGCCATCATGCGCTCCTGCGCGTTGTAGGGGGTGTCTATGCAATAGTTGCCGTCGGTTGTGAACACTTTTTGCTGTCCCTGTTTGTCGATTTTCACGATTTCCGCGGGAGTCGCCGCCGCCGAGACGTTCAGCCCCCAGACGTTCACCTGTTTTTCGAGCGGTTCGGCGTAGCCCCAAGTGCTTGTGTAGACGCGGGCGTCGGGGGCATTTTTGTGAATCAGCCCGAAGTAGGCGTTGAGCATGCCCGCGACGCTTTTTTCCCAATAGTACGGCTCGTCGGACATGAACAGAATGAAGTTTTTGGACCAGCCCTTTTCGCGGATATGGTCGAAGACAATTTTCACCCGCTGGGACACCGCGTTGACGAATTCGGGCGAAAGTTTTGAGTAGTCTTTCGTGTCGGTATACGGCCATTTTGTGTCGTAGGGAGCCGCGCCGTCCACCCGCGCAAGCGGCATGCCGAACGCGTGCCCGGGGAGGAGCGACAGGTACATCATCGGCAGTCCCAGCTCGTCGAACGAGAGCTTGCAGAACTTGTCGAACTCGGTGAAATCGAGGGAATATTTGCCGTTTTCGATTTTGAATTCGAGACGGTCGTGCGAGTCTACCGAGACGCGTTTTGTCGCCATGAAGCGTTGCAGCTGCGAGCGGTCGTAGAATTTGTTGTGAATGCCCCTTTGCGTTGTCGGCTGGCGCCAAGTGCCCGAACTACCCTCGCTTCGCTTGTCGAAAAGCGCCATGAGGTGCGTGTTTTTCGGCAAGGAGAAATCGAACACGTTGACTTCGTAGGGTACTGCGCCAACGACCTTGCCGTCGGACTTGAATTCGACAGTGCCCTTGTAGACGCCCGCTTTCGCGCTTTCGTCCGCCTTGAATTCAATCCAGACCGACTCCGTTTTGTTCGGCGAAAGGTCGATTGTCTTTTGCGGGACAATCGGGTCGGGATAGACTTCCGCCATGGAGTTCGGCGGCACGCAAAGCTCGTGGAATTTCAGCTCCGAGAAGCCGTAGTAGTTCGATTTTGCGTCAACCACAACGTAGCCCGCGACTGCCGTCTGCGACGCCGACAGTTTCGAGCCGTCCGCCGAGACCGCGTCGGACACGCAAATTTCCGTTCCGTCCAAGCGAGTGTTTGCGCGGACCGCAAGTTGCAGGTTTTCTACCTCGTTGCGGGCGAGCGAAATTTTCGCCGCAGTTTTCTTTGCGGGCGGCGCGTAGAACGGGAAAACCTTGACGACGGAATTGACCTGCCACGCGGCGAGTTTCCCGTTTTTTTCGTCGTCGAACGCGGTTCTGTAATCGTAGTTTTCCGCGCGGCGCACCGAGCCGAAATAGACCGACGACACAAGGCAGTCGGTCTCGCCCGACTCGTTGATGTTTACCGTGTACATTCCCCTGTCGAAGCGGTTTTCCGAGATGAGCGCGCTGTACTGCCAGTAGTCCGACGCTTCGGTTTTCGTCATCAGGTAGGTCGGCTGCTTGCTGCCGCGCTTGTAGTGGCTAAGCCTCGGAATCCTCACCGTTTTGTTTTTCGATTTCAGCTTTGCAAGGTAGATGTACGAGCCGCGCGGCACGTCGATATTTTGGTATACGCCGTACCATTTTCTGTCGTCTTTTGTTATTTTAAGGTGGAACGCCTTTTTGCCGTCGGCGTTCACAACCGCGCCTTCGTCGCTTGTTTCTACGCGTTTTCTCCACGAGTCAAGCCCGTTTGCGAAAACGGGGTTTTTGAGCATGTTCGAGGGCGACGCCACGATTTTTTCGAACGCCGCGTCGTCTACAATCGTGCGGGTGTTCGCCTGCTGGTCGCTCATAACGTAGCTCGACTGCTTTGTGCCGCCCGTTTCCACGATTTGGTTTTTTCTGTCGCGCTTGAAGTAAAGCGAGTACTGTATTTCGGTCTTCGGGGCGATTGGGTCTACGGCGAAGAGCATGTAGTCGCCCATCAGCATGAAATCCACTTTTTTGCCGCCGCGGAAGAACGCGAAGTCGGACTGCGAAAAATTGCCCGCCGACACGCGCTTAATCGGGATATACCCCAAGCCCGCCATCGACGGTTTTTCGGAAAGGTTGTAGACCGACGACACCATGCGGACATCGTATTCGTCGGACGAAACGTCCCAAGCGTCGGCTTCGGGGATTTTTTCGAGGGAAAGCTTTTCGGGTTTGTTGAGCGAATACGCAAGCTCCACGCCCTCGTTTTTGAATTCGAGATTCACCGAATCGAAATACGCGTCGCCGCCCGAAATCTGCGCGACGGTGCCGATTGCCATTGTTTTGTAGCCTTCGGGAATTTCCACAAACGCCTCGGCTTTTGTCCAGTCGGTAGTGCCTTTAAGACATACTTTGGGGGAGAAAAAGAGGATTTTCTTTCCGCGTTCGCTCGGGAAGAGCGCGACATAGAAGCTCACGCCCCTGTGGTTTTTCTCGACCACCGCGTTTTCCGATTTCAGCCACATCGAGACCCTGCCCTTTGACGGCGAAACCGTGAACGTGCGCTTTACCGCAACCCAGTTCGGCTTCGAGCCTTCCCTTACGTGCGTGTGGACGGATTTTTTGCCCTTGTGGGCGTATTTTGTCGTGATTGAATTGACGTGGTTTTCGTCGGTGTCTTTTTGCGACCAGCCGCCGTCTTCAAAAGTCTTCATTTTTTCGAAAGACTCTTTGAAGAGCACGTTGTCGGTGGCGAGATAGTCGGGCTGTTCGAGCGCGGCGGGGGCGTTGTAGTAAATCCAGACGCGCGTAGAGCCTTGCGGAGCGCATTCTACGGGAACTATAATCGACGCCTTTTTGCCGATTCTTTCGGCGTCGGGAGACACCGCCCAGAGAAGCTCGTTGCCGTTTGCGCCGACTACCCTTATCGACTTTTTCTTTTTGCCGACAAGTCCGAGTTCGGAGGCGGGAATTTTCAAGATGTCGCCGTCGGCGGGCTTCGTTCCCTTGTTTGTTATGTCCACGGCGATTCTGTTTGCCGCGGGAACTCCGCCGTCAAGATAGAGCGGAAAATGCCACTCCGCCGCAAACGATGCCCCAGCCCACGCAAAAAGCGCGGCAAATAATAGTTTTTTCATATATAGTGATGTCTGTTTCTCTTTGTGTTAATGTTCGTAGGTTAATTGGCTTAAATAAATAACGCGGGCGGGAAGTTTGTAAAGAGTAAATTGGCGTTTGTCGGGGGTAATTGTAGCTAATAAGTTGACAAAAAACGCGCGCGCGTGTTTGATTTTTTTGCATTTTAACGCTCTGCTAAAAACAATAACGCAAGTAAATATATGATGATGGTAAAAAAATTATTAACTGGGATTTTTGCGGCATTGTGCGCGGCGTCGGCGTTCGCGCTCGATACCGCGACAATACGTATCACAATGCGCGACGGCAAAGTTTCAACACGGCAAGTCAAAACGGAACGACCCGCCGAAAACACCGACGGCGGCGACGTCTACCGCGTGAAAATTCCCGTCCGCGAAATTCCGCGCGACGCGCTTTATGTCGATGTAGTAGCCGACGCCGCAAAGGCAAAAAAGGGAGAGGCGGGCTGGTATGTTCTGGCGGACGGCTCGCTTGTCGAATTTACGCATGATAGCGGCAAGTATGCGAGCCGCCGCCGCATGCCGCTTTTCGGCTTCAAGACTCCCCGCGGAACTGCGGCGGTTGTCGTAAAGGGCTTGGGGCTTGAATTCGAGCCTACAGCGGAGGCGTCGGACGGCAACTACGAAGTCTTCCCGCGCTTTAAAATCGGGGAAATCCACTGCGACCCCTACGAAGACATCGTCGTAGACTTCTACAAGCTCGGCGACAACGCAAGCTATGTTGACGTCGGCAAAGTCTACCGCAACTACCAGATTTCGCGCGGCGAAGTGCGCCCGCTTGCGGAGAGGGTCAAAGGCAGCAAGAGCCTGAAAAAGGCGGCGGACTCAATCTATGTGCGCGTCAAATTTTCAACGCGCGTGCGCAGGGGCGTGCCCTATTCCGAATGGGCGAAGATTCCGATGACCGTACAGTACA
>DHMA01000012.1:6870-13583 GCA_002405555.1 Opitutia bacterium UBA4654 | reverse complement strand
AGAAGCGCACACGAACGCGCACAAAATCAAAAGACTTTCACCCGCCGAAAACGGCGGGAAACACGAATCAAAAAAAAGCTGAAAGGAGGTGAAAGGTATGACCAAAAAAACGCTCAAAAGGTATCTGCTCAAACTGGCGGAAGCGTACATTGATGTTAATCAACGCTACGCGGACTGCATCGAAACAGGCGACTTTTTCGGCGCGTTTGCGTTTGGAGCGGGCGAAGTGCCGCAATGGCAGACCGACGACAAGCAACCCGCGCCCGAAGAGGCACAAAAAAAGCCCGCGTTAGAGACAGCTGAAAAGACTGATGACTAACGCGGACGCGGAACTAATCACGGGGGCGGCAAACGCCGCCGCCGTCTTTGAAAAAAAAGCAAACCTAAAAAAAACCGAAAATCAAGCAAAAAAGGAATTAAAAAAATGAACACAGAAAACATCATCGACACAATCAACAACTTGCGCAAAGACGCGGGCGCGCCGCGAACCTGCTCCGCTGGCAGCCGCGCAACGTACGGCGAAAAAGAAATTTTAATCACATTTTGCCGCAAGGAAAATTTTGAAAGCGTTGAATTTTATGAACTTGCGACAGAATGCAAACGCGGGGAAATGAACGAAATAAAGATTTTTCGCGGCGCGCTTGCGTCGGCAAATTTCGCCGCCGTCGAGCTGGCAAACATAATCGCAAAAACACTTTAAGTAAGATAAGTAAGAACGAAAGGGCAAACACAATGAACACCACCACACACCACACACAAAGCCCCGCGCGCGCATTTTTGCGCGCCGCGTCGGCGAAATTAAAGCCCCTTGCCGCGGCGGCGGGCAAGTCGGTCAATGAGCTTTTAACCGACATTTACAGCAACCAAGCCCGCGCGGACGCGTGGGACACGTTTCGCGGTTGGAAATCCAAGGGCTTTTACGTTGCGAAAGGCGAACGCGGCTTTGCCGTGTGGAGTCGCCCGATTAAAGCGGACAAAGCCGACACGGACACGGACACAGGCGCAAGCACCGCAACCGACGCGGGCACGGGCGCGGACGGCGAAAGCGGCGAAACAAAGCCCGAACGGGAAAATTTCTATGTCGCCTACATTTTTTGCGCCGCGCAGGTCAAAAACCGTGAGGGCTACACGCCCGACGGCGCGGAATACGAGCCGACGGAATTGATTCCGCCGCATTGCCAACCCGCGAAACCCACCGACGGCAAGCCCGCCGAAAGCACGGACACAGGCACGACCAGCGCAACCGACAGCAAACCCGCGCAAGCTCCGACGGCGGCAAGCAAGCCCGCAACCACGGTAAGCAAGCCCGCGCAACCCGCGCCCGCAAAGGCAACGGAAAGCCCCGCAACGGCGCAACCCGCCGCGCCCGTAAAGTACGTTGAACAGCTCGCGCTTGCAATTTAGCAGGCGCGGGAAACCCGAAATCAAGCAAGGAAAAAAATCTATGAATCCGAAAAAATATATCAAAGCAGAAAAAATCTACCTTTACCGCGCAGATGGAAGCGGACGCTGGACGCGCTACAAAGACCGCTTAACGCTCGAAGAAACGCGGCTATTGGATTACGCTTGCGCCGTCAAATACGCCAAGCGGGCGAACTCCGCGCCGCGCGGCGGCAAGCACGGCGAGCACTACGAAATTTTAAAGAGCTTCACGGCGGACACGCTCCGCCGCAAAGCCGCGCGCGCCGCGAAAGCGTTTGAAGCGAAGCTTGCGCAGGTTTTGCCGTCGGAAAAAATCGACTGTTTTTCGACCATATCCGACCGCGGGCAAATCGTAATCGACGGCAAAGACTATTCGAACTTTTACGGCGACGGCGAAAACGCCGTTGAAATTTGCGCGGTTGACGCGGACGCATTCCGCGCCGCCGAATACATCACGCGGCGGCAAGTCTACGAGTCGCGCGGGCGGCTCACCGTCGAGAAATTCGACGCGCCGAAAACCTTGACAATATCCGCGACCGATTGCGGGCGCGGCGGGCAAATCATCATCAAAAACGCCGTCGGCTTTTGCGTATGGGAGCGCAAAGCGAAAATCTTTGTTTCCCGCGGCAAAGTTTGCGAAAGCGAAAAAATCGAAAAATTTTAACACTAACGGAAAGGCAAACGCAATGAATACAACGAACCCCGAACCCGAAACCGCCGCCGAACTCGAAGCCGCTTTAAGCGGCTACATCGGCACGGAACACTACTTTACAAGCCCGACATTCGGCGCGCGCGGCTTGCGCTACACCGACGGAATCCGCAAAATGGCGGAACTTGCGGGCGCGTATTGGCTGCTCGACACAATCCACGCGGCGGCGATGGACAACCCGCAATTTAAAAGCGGCTTTTGGGCGGTCAGAATGGAGAGCCAAGACGACAAGGGCAGGCTTTTAATAACATTCGACTTCCGCGACGACGGCACGCCCATCGACTCGCGCGGCAACGTCGGACAAGCCGATTTTTCGCAGGAGTTCGACTATACCGACTTCCCCGCAGGCGCGTTCGGCTTCTACATCTTGGACGGAATAATGCTACTCACCTCCGAATACTGATGAAAACGAAAACCCCGCAAACTCTCGAACAAATGCTTTTCGCCCGCCTGAAAAAGACGGGCGGAAAGTACCGCGCCCGCGCGACAATCGACGGCGCGCGCACGCGACTTTGCATAGAGGCAAACAGCAAACGCAACGCCGCAAAGACGGCGGCAACCGCAATCGCCGAACGCGCCGCCGCCCGCAAAAATCCGAAGCTTACCGACATCTTGGCAGTCTACAAAACACTCGCCAACGCAAATAACAGCGGGGCAAGCTTGAAGCCCGCAACCGCGCACAAAAACGCGCAATCGCTTATGCTAATTCTCCGCGCGGCAAAGCTCGACGCGCTAACAATAACGCTTTCCGAACTCTCGCCGCAAATCGTCGAAACGTGGCGGCGTTATTGCTACCAGAAAACGGGCTTGAATTGGGACATTCCCAATCCCGACAAAAACACAAGCCTTAATTCGACGTGGCGGCAGGCAAAAAGTGTGTTCTCGCGCCGCGCACTCGAAGCGTACGCCCGCGCGGGCTACACCATACCGCAAAACGCAATCGACTTCGCCGAAACGCCCGAACTCACGCCGACCAAAAAACCCGCATTTTCGCCCATCGACGAAGAGACCGACGCAACATTAAAACGCCTTTCCGCGCTCGCGCTCGACGGCAAACGCGGGCGGGGCATACCCGCGCCCGACGTTGCCGCGATGTACCAAATGGCGCGCTTCGCGGGAATGACGCTAAACGAAATCAGGCATTTCCGCCCGTCTTGGATAGTCCGCCGACGTGGCGCAACCTACATCAACGTAGCCGAAGACGGCGCATTTACCACCAAGCGCGGCACGAAAAACCGCCAAATTCCCGTTGACCGCGACCGCCTCGACAAGTGGCTTGCCGCAATCAAAAATACCGACTTCGAAGCCGCGCAAACCTACAAACGCGCCAACGAATGGCTCAAAGCCTATCTTCCCGACCGCGCCAAAAAGCTCCACGAAATGCGGAAAATGGCTTGCTCCGAAATGCTCGACCGCACGGGAAATATTTTTCTTGCGTCGAAATTCATCGGCAATAGCGTAAATACAACTACAAAATATTACGCAAACCTGCTAACGGCAATAAAGCCTTTGTAGCAAAAATACATTTCGGTTCAGACAAGTTAGATGCTTGTTTGTCCTATGCTTGATTCCATAGGCGACGCGGCAACCCCGCGCCGCCTATTTCTTTGCCGCGAACGGAATCAAACAGACAAAGGCGCGTCCGATTCGATTTCCGCCTTGGACAAGTCGGGCAGATTGGAAATGCGTTTCGATAAAATTCTTCCCATTTTTGCAATCGAAACCTTACCCACCCCGACAAGCTCCACGCCGACAACATCGCCCTTTGCGTCAATGTCTATGTTGACAATCGCGCCGCCGTCGGAATCGTCGATTGTCTTGGCAACCTTATTCGACGAAAAACGAACATAAACCGCCCGCGTAAAAGGGTCGATTGTTATAATCGGAGCTTTTTTGCTGACAACCTGAATTACATTTACGTTTTTCATATTAGCCTTCTTTCCTCCAAACCGTTATTCCGAGAACATTTTTGGTCTTCGGCAAGCTTTCGCCGACCACAACGACTATCGTTTTGTCGGCAAAGTCTTTTTCGTACGAGCGCTTAACGCCGCCCTGCGTCCCCTTTCCCATCTCGGCTTTTCGGGTTGGATTGTTGATTGTTTCTTCGCACTCAGCCCAAGACACGCCTCGTTCGGCGAGCCTTGATTTAAAATGCGCGGAAGCAATCAAGTTGATTTTTGATTTCTTCGTCAATGTGCTTTTTTGAATTTCCGTCATTTAAGCATATCGACCGCCGAAAATTCAACTAAAATCGCAAAAAAAAGGGGCAACGCGCCACCGCCCCTTTTCCCGCCGTCAGTTGCCCGACTTCCAATGCCTGTATTTTTCCTCGGAATAAATCAGCTCCTTGTACGCGCTTTCGGCAAGGTTATCGATTTTCTTCTTGTTTTCGAGAATCGCCTCGCGCTTCTGGCGGGGCGTAAGCTCGGTAGAATTTTTCGCCTCGCTTATCGCCGCGTTGATTTCGGAAATCGCCTTTACAACCAAGTTTATTTCGCGCTCGCGCGACATTTCCACGCCGTCCCGCCTGCCCTCGTACCACTCCGCGCGCCGAATCTGCGCGTCCGTCCAAGTCCGCGCGGGCAGCTTGTGCTCACTTACTTTCTTCACCGTGCCCTTAATCTGCGCCCATTCGGTCTTGCCCTCGTAGAATTTCTGGACATATCGACTTGCCGAATACTCGGGCACAATGAACTTGTCCAAACCCGTAAGGCTCGCCAACCCGCGCATACCCTCGGGCGAAGACGGCACACCGCCCGCCGACTCCGCCAGCCTGTCGCCCGTATTCTTCACAACCCAGCGTCCAAGCGAAGAAAAGAGCGTATTCACGCCCCAATCAAGATGAATCGGCGATACCTCCACACCGCGCTCGGCAAGCAGGCGCGAAATCCACTTTGCCGTTGAAGACGTAGACGGCAGCTCCTGCGCACTCGGCAGCCTGTTTTGGCGAATCGTCTGCGGAATCAGCTCCGCGCCCGTGAACAAGTTTCTGTTCGTGTAAAGCTCAATGAAGGGCTTTGCGAATTGCGGCACAATCGACGGCGAAAGAATGTCCCACGAAGTCGGCAACACGTCGCCCTCCGCGTCCTGCTCGATACCGTAAGCCGCCTTTGCCGCCTTGTCGAAGACCGCGCAAAACGGGGTAAGCTCCTGCGCTTTCGGAATCTGATACATCACGCCGCCGATTATGAACGTCCAGTAAGTCCGCTTGCGCCAGTCGGGCAGGTTGTCGAGCCTGCGCTTGTCGTCGTCGTCGAGAGCGTTGTAGAGGGCGGCTTTGAGGGCTGCGGCAATGGCGGAAATCGCAACAACTTTCGCAAGCTTTACCGCATTGTTTTTCTTCACACTCGCCGCCATTTCGGAAAGGTTCGCCTCGCGCAAGGCAACACAAAGCCGCACCCAGTCCACGGGGTTCAAGTCCGTAGCATACTTGAAAAGCCCCTGCATACCCGCATTGAAAAAGGGAACAACCATATTCACCTGCTTGCCGTAGCGACCGCCGCGCGAAAAGTTGAGCGTAATCTCCTTGGAATCGTTCGCCGCCCTGCGCCGCAACGCCGCACCCTCCGCACCGTCCCAAACTTCGCGCGCCTGCGCCTCAGTCAAACCGCGCTCCTTGCGAAGCCTCTTTATCGCATTCTTGCGGCTAAGCCCGAACTCCGCCAGCCTGTTTACCTCCTCGGAAAACTTCGACACCCCCTCAAAGGGCGTCGCCAAAAGCTCGGCAGTCCGCTTAATCGGCGCGCGCTTGAACTTGTCGAACCAGTCCGCCGCCAAGCTCCGCCGCGCCAACATCTCGTCAACCGATACTTCCTCCGCCGTCTGAACGCCGTTCTCGGCAAAAGTCGCCATCGCGCCGCCACCCGCAACCCATTCGTCATAAAGCTTCGCATTCTCCGCAAGAAAACTCTGCTTGAACCACTTCGAAGTGTCGCGCCCGAACGCCTCGCCCACACGCTTCGCCGAACCGATAGCCGCGGGAATCAAACCGTGCCTCAACGCGCTTGCAATCGGAACGTAGCCGTTGTTCGAAAATACCGCCGCCGCCTGAATGTCGCGCGCCAAGTTGCCCGCCGTGAATTGAAACGCCGAAGTCGCACCCGCACGCAAAACGCGCGCCGAACCGCCCAAGAGCTGCCCCAGCCACGTTTCCCAGAACCAAGAGGCGGTGTTGTCCATACCCGCCAAAGCCTCGTAAAGCCCCCTGTCGTGAACTTGCCACGCCACCTTTTCGCCCTTGCTCCAAACCGTTATAATCTGGTTTGCCTTGTCCGACTTCGCCTCGTCGCGGAAGATTGTGCACGCCAAAACGGGGTCGTTTTTCAGCTCGCGTTCGAGTGCTTCGAGCTTGCGCTCGCGAACGTGCCCGCTCGACGGGGCTTCCAAGCCCGCCTTTTCCTTGTACGCCAAAATCGCCTGCGCATACTCGCGCGTTCTGAGCTTTACCGCCGTAGTCCTGTCGGGCGCGGGGCTCGCCCAGTCGCCCAAGCCCACGCCCCTGTTGATGCCGCCGACAACGCGCGCGGCAACGCGGTTTTTCAAAGCCATTTCGCGGAACGAACGCGAATTTTTCGCGATGGAG
>DHMA01000012.1:972-6806 GCA_002405555.1 Opitutia bacterium UBA4654 | reverse complement strand
CCCCTGAACGCGCGGAGAGCGGAAGCAACATTCGCAAAACCGCCGCCGCTTCCGCCCGTGTCCGCATCGCCAACAGCCTCCATATAACGTTGCAAGGGCGAATACCCTTTGTTCGCCAAACACGCCGCATAGATGCGTTCGTTTATAAGCCCGCCGTCAAAGAGCAGCTTCAAGTCGTTTCGAATGTACACGTCAAGCTCCTCGGCACATTTGCGCATTCCGTCAGTCGCCGTGGAAACAACGTCCGCGGCGTCCGCATAGTCAATGCCGAACTTGCCCCTGCAACCGTTCTTTTCCGCCCTGTGCTCCTCGGTCTTGTAGTACTCCACCGCGCGCCGACACATCAAATACGCGTCAATGTTCTCCTTGTCGTAGGCGGTCTTCAAATTGTCCCTTAAAATCGAACGCAAAGACTTTCCAACAATACGCCCGTCAAGGTCGATTTGGTTTACCGTGAGCGAATAGTTTACCTGCCCGACTGAACCGCCCGCATAGTTTCTGGCAAGGTCGATAACGCGGCTTCCGTCCTCGTCGCTTACGCCGCTTCGTTCAAGGTCGCGTTGGAAACGCTCCAAACCCTCGTATTCGTCAAACCACATACGCGTAAACCAACGCCCGCTTTCGACAAGCCTGTCAACGAAAGTCTTGCGCACCTCGTCCGACTTCCTGCGAATGTTCGCATTCACACGCTGTAAAGGCGAAGCATTCGCGTTCAGGTCAGCCATCTGACAGATGAAGCCGAACGCCTCGTTCGCCCTCGGGCTCTCCCGCAACGCGTCGTTCAACGCCGAAAACGCCCTCGGACACCGCGCCGCAACGGTCTTGTCGCCCTTTATCACGTCGGAAATAAACTGCGCCCAACCCTCGCCGATTCGCTCGCGCCCCGTGTAGGAAAATTCGCCGAAACGCTCAACGCAGTAGTCTTCAAGCTCCTTTGTTAGCGCAAAGCTTTTCACCTCATCACTGCCCAACTTGCCGCCGAAAAAGAGGGTTTCCAAGTAGTGCCCCAATTCGTGGGCAACAGTGTCGAGGTCGTTGTGATGCCCGCGAAGAGTGCGGATAGCTTCAAGCCTGTTGTAGTAGACACCCAACGCCCCGCGCTGGCGAACCTCCGAGCGCAAACCCTTTTCGATGGGAACGTTGAATACGCGCGCCATATAGCGGCGAATGTCGCCGATAGAGGGCACACCCTCCAAGCGGTTGTCCGCCTTGTTGAAACGGACGGACTTCGGAAGAGCCGAACGCATTGCGGAAATCGGGCGGACAAACGTAAGGGGCTTCTCGCCGACGGTTTTCGCGCGGATTTCGCGCAGCTTGGCGTACTCCGCCGCCATAGACTCGGAAGAAAGCCCGCCATTTTCCGCATTGCCGCCCGAAGCCTTGCCCGCCGCGCCTCTCGAATAGCGCATATCGGGGTTCGTCTCGTCGAAACGCTCCGTCAGCGGAATAAGCTCGCCGTTGTCGTCGAACGTGAACGGGTCTTGAAGCTTGACCGCCGCACCTCCCTCGAACGACACATAGCACCTGCCGTCTATGTGCCCGTCGTAGACAATGCCGCGTATTCCGTGTTCCGTCATCAAATTGTTGAAGGAAGTTTTTCCCAAATAATTACTCCAACCGTCTATGACGGCTTCTCCCAATAAGTCTCCCGTCGGTTTGTAGTGTTGAACGTATTCAGCATCGGAAGAACCGTATTTCAATTCATCTTCTACAACGGGATAAAGAACCTTGTCCCATATCTCCTCGAGCTTTTTCAAGACATCGGGCTGTTCGGATAGTGTTTTGTCCTCGTCGATAATCTCGTTCGGTTTTAAGTTCGTAAACCATTCAAAGACCTTACCGCTTCCCCGCCGCATTTCCACCGAAACATTGTGCTTTTTGAGAATGGAATCGATTTTTTCCGACGCCGCATACTCTTTTTCATAGGAGGCAAGCAGCGATTCCGACATTCGTATTCCCATCTCCAAACTTCCCTTTGTGTCTGGCGGACGAAGATTTTCGAGACGCGCCTTGTAGCGCGCCAAAACGTCTTTTTGCCTCGCCATATGCTCTTTAATGTCGGACAAAAGAAATTCGCTTCCGTGCGGATACATACGCCGCAACAAGTCGCCGATGCGCCCAGCGTTTATACCGATATTTTCGGGCGTAATACCGAACTCCTCGGGATTCTTGCCCCCTACGACAATGCTCTCTGTTTTTCTGCCTGCCCGCCTATACCGTTCCGCCGTTTCGGGAGTCATTGCAATGTATAAACCTCTCCCGTGGAATTGCGCGCCCTCGCCGAATTTCTGATTTCGGGAAGAAGCGTCAGCCACGTCGAACCCGTCAGAGCCCGTGCCGTGGTATACCTTTACGTCGTAGCCCTTGCTCTTGGCATACTCGGCAACCATCTTCACGGCTTCCTCGTAGGCGGCTTGGTCGCCGCCCCTGTAGCGGTCGTAAAGTTCGCGGAATTGCCTGTTGATTTTTTCAATCTCCGCCCGCCTGTTCTTCGCGCCGAAGTTCGCGCGATAACCATTTCCCGAAATTTTCCCTTGACTTTCGAAAGCATTTTCCGATTGTGTCTGCATAGTCGAAGAGGATAGGTCGGAAGGGGAAGCCCCCAGTGCTAGTTTTTTAGCCCGCACCTCTTCGGCTTTTTTGTTTGAGAAAAACGTAAAGACAAAATCGGGCTGACCTTTTTTGAAGCTTCGTTTTACGACAACAGTAAGCTTTCGCCCCTCCATTGCGGGGTCGTTTACAAAATAGCGACGTTCGTTTTCGTCAACAATCTTCAACTCGCCGTCTCTGATTATGTTGCCGATATTCAATATGTCGTCCGCCGAAACATAACCCATTTTTGCATTTTTTCCAAAATGCTTCAACAATATGTGATTTGCCCCGTTTTTGTCTCTCGACCCGCGCAAAAGAGCAACAACATTTCCAAGGTCGTCAAGGCGAATATGATAATACTTTTGTTCTCCTTTCATTACGGAAGCAATGCCCGCCTGCTCTTCGTTCAAAACGCGACCTTTTAAGTCTTCGATAAATTCCCCGATTCGCGCTTCAAGGGCACTCAAAAACTTGCCAAGCTTTTTGGGCGACCTCATCGCCTTAACTTCCGATTCGCCGTTCCCCGCAATTTTCGCACCGTAAAGCCGCGCAAGGTCTTCAACGTTGTTGTCGAGCCAATGCCTCTGCCTGCGGACAAACTCTTTCACTTGCGCTTCGAAGGCGACCTCGGCGTTGCCGTTGCCGTTTATTCCTTCTTTCCATTTGCGCTCAAATTCCCCGTCAAGCTCATTGTTGTATTCGTCTTTGATTTCGTCATACTTTTGCGCCACCACGTCGGAATTTTGTTCGAGCCACCGCTTGAAGTCGTCCATACTTTCGAAGTCGCGCTTGCCCAAAATCTCCCCAACTGTCCTATCGGTATCGGCGCGGTTTTTCGCGTCGCCGTATAGCTGCCGAAAATCCCCGCGCACCTCGTCGGGATTTTTCGCCGAACGTATCACAACGCCGTCAACACTTACTTCGCCCGCCGCGTCGCGCACATAAGCGTCTTCGGCGGACAAGCCCCGAGCGTCTTTAAATTCGCCGTATGCGGCGGCTTCGGGATACCAGTTAGACTTTACGGAGTCCGCCGCCGTATAAATGTAGCGTTGCAAAAAGTCCCGCGCTTCCGCCTCGCTGTTGAAAGTCTTCAACGGAGAACCGCGCCGACCGTCCTTTACGATTTTGAACTTGTTCGACTTTTTGTAGCCTACAATCCGCAAGTCCGCCCTGTCCGCATTTTGGAGATGGTACGAACCGTTTTCCCTCGCGCCCTTTATCGCATCGTTGACAAAGTTCGGACATACCTCGGCAATGCGCTGTTCGGGAGTCTTCCTGTATTCCGCAGCATATCTCTTGTCCCTTGCAAGAAAGTCTTCCGCCCTCGACAATTCTTTCGGCTTAAACCCGTCGGATTCGACACCTTTAAAGTCGCGCTTTTCAAACGAACGCAAATTCCGCCCGTCGGAAGCTTTGCCGCTCGATTTTGTGCCCTCCGCCGCGCCATCGAACACACCGCCGCCAACTTCCCGATTATCAGCTTCCGCGCCTTGTTCGATATTTTCGGCAACTTGCGAATCGTCGAACACGGCGGAATTATCCTCCTCCGCCGCCGTTTCATCAACTTCATCGGCAACTTCATTTTGCGCAGGCGCAACGTCGTCAAGCTCTCCTACACCGACAATATCGGGTCTGCCGCCGTCCACAAGCTCCTCCGACTTGTCATCTAAGCCGCTTAGCTTACCGCCTAAGCCGTTTAAGTTGTCATTTAAGTTATCACCCTGACCACTTACCTGACCATTTAAACCGCCGTTTGCTTCACCGTCCGACTGGTTGATTCGGTTTAAAAGCTCCAACGCCTCCGCGTCGGAAATCGGCGCAGGCACACCGTCAACATTGCGGTAGAAGCCGCCGTTGCCGCCCAAGAAAACACCGCCATTGGGCACACCGTCGGGAACACTCACCCCGCGAGCGGCATTTGAAACGCCCGAATTTTCCGCCGCCGACGCCTCGGCAAGCAATTCCAACAGCCGCAAAATGCGCTCTTGTCCGACATTGCCCTTGTATGCTTCCATAGCTCCCGCGCGCGCCAAATTGAGGTTCGCCTTGAACTGCTTGTTGCATTGCATAATTTCGCACGCACGGCGGGCAAATTCAATACGCTGCTTGAAGACGGACTCCATTTCGTCCATTATGGATTCCTGCTTCGTTTCGTCGTCGTTTGGCTTCATTTGCTATTTCTCCTGTCAGTCATAATCCGCGCAAGCCTACTCTTGCGGACGTGTGTTTTAGGTTTCTGCGGGGCGGGGCGGACAATCTGCCCGCGCGCTACCGCCCTTTCAATAAGCTCCTTGTTTGTCATTTCCCGTCCTCCCGTTCTTCGGCTTTGCGTTTTAGCAGGTCGTAAACCGCGTTCGCGCACAGCAATTCGTCGGTTAGGTACAACATCAGCCCAATCAAAGCCAATCCCACCCCGCAGTTTAAGTTGCCGCAAAAACAAAATCCCGCGCCGACAAACACGATTAATTGCCCGACGATACATTCAATCATTCTATATTTACTCATCTTTCTGTCCCTCCGAAAAAATTTTAACAACACACTTCATTGCC
The DNA here is from genome assembly GCA_002405555.1 of Opitutia bacterium UBA4654. Lineage (GTDB taxonomy): Bacteria > Verrucomicrobiota > Verrucomicrobiia > Opitutales > Intestinicryptomonadaceae > Merdousia. The sequence goes on along the minus strand of DHMA01000012.1, from coordinate 1,665 downwards.
GATTCTTCCCGATACCTCCGTTCGCGAACAACCGCCGACACGACATTCGAAACCGCTATTAAAAGCATACAAACTGCCAACGCCGCAACACACGTCAAGAATTTCACTCATCGCTTCGCCTCCTTAAAATCCGTCCAACGGATTACGACCATTTCAAGTTCTTTGTTTACATATGTTTTACAAAAAAACATAAAAAAATCGCGCAAGCTTTCAAACCCGTCTCGATGTGCCAAATCTTGCAAGTCGGAAAGGCTCAACAGAAAATCTCCAAGCGGAGTATGCGCTTCAATCCAACAGTTAACCGATTGAAGCGTTATCGGCGTAATGCTTTCCACAACCGCTTCCCCAAGCTTGCGGCACTGCTTCGTCCGCAATCTCGTATACAAGGTGAGCTTGTCGCCCACCTTGACGTTTGCCCATTTCGGCGAGTTGCGGCGGATAGTCTGCCGCTTTTCGCCCGAAAGGATTTTGTCGATAAACACGGTAAAATTGACGTTCATTTTAGCGCCTTTCTCTTCGTAGTGTCGGGCGTAAACTTTGGTTCGGCGCGTCTGTTCCACGCGTCGATTGCCTCTTGTTCGGAATTGTAGTTTCCCGTTCGCGCTCCGCAAAAAGTGCATTCGACGCGGTAAACGGGTTTATAATCGGATACCTCGTGGTGCAACTTTCCGCAGAACGGGCACGGTTTTAGTT
>DHMA01000012.1:0-906 GCA_002405555.1 Opitutia bacterium UBA4654 | reverse complement strand
CTCTTCGTAGTATTTGAGCGTCGCGTTCGAACTTAACAAACCTTATCTTCAAAAGTTTCTTCATTTCTCTTCCTTTTCTTTTCTGTTGTATTCATCTATTGCCCTTTGCACTTCCCACTCTTTCACGGGTTCGTAGTTTTCGCACGAGTCAATCGGCGGCTTGTCCGAAAGACTCGGGATTTGCAGAAAATACACGCCGCCCACGGGAAAAACTTTCGCGTGTCCCACGCGGCGCGACGCCATATCAAATACGATGTCCGCAACAAAGCCCGTCTCCTCTTCGACGAGCGGAAACGGAGAATCCAACTCGATTCTCAACGCCCTTATTTGCTCGCCGAACTCGCGCGCAAGCTTGCTGTTTTTCTTCGCAACCCAATTCCCGCGCGGCATCGGCTTAAAGTACTTTTTCAAATCGTCGGGCACGCCGACAACGGAGATGTTTATATCCTCGAATATTCCGTCATTCGACGAACCGATTTCAAAGCCGTACTTTTCGGCAAATTCAAAGGCTACCTTCAAGCCCGCCTTGCGCTTCGCCTGATTTCCTTCAAGCAACGCAATAACGGCGGGCGACTTGATTTTGTAGAAATGGTAAAACATAACTCCTACCTTTCGTCCCCGTCGCCCTTGATTACGCCGCGAGCGGCTCTGTCGCGAAGCTTTGCAATGTTGATTTCCGCGACCTGCTCCAACGTAAAGCCGTACTTTTTAGCCAAACAAGCAATCCAAAACACGACGCAATGCAAACCGACCGACCCGTTGAAAAAGTCCGCTATATCGCAAAACAAATATTTTATTATCTGCACATCGCTACCTTCGGCATTACAGGTTATTTTTAAACAATTACTTAGACAATGCGAATAATAACCGCCATTATCTTGGTTATCGTAAAAGTCCGCTAAGTTA
>DHMA01000110.1:854-13402 GCA_002405555.1 Opitutia bacterium UBA4654 | reverse complement strand
TAGACCTGCTGGCAAAGGGCGACACCGCCGCCGCGCGGGAAAAATTCCTCGACGCAATAAAGGCAGAACCCTACGACTTCGCCCTGCACGCAAAGGCTTTCTACAACATCGCAAACGCCGACTACGCCGACGCAAAGCATTCGCTCGCCGCTGCGGAATCCGCCAACGAACTCGGCGCAAAAGCCGCGCAGCTCGACCAAGCCGAAGCCGCGGCGATGTCGGGCGGAACAGTTCTGCTGCAACAGGGCGCGCCGCTTCTGCAAAAGGAGCTTGAAGCGGTAAAGGCGGCAAAGACCGACGAGGAAAAAAAGAAGGCGTTGGAGTCGTCGCCGCTCAAAGACAAGCAATTCCAACAAAGCCTTAAACAGGGAATCGCGCAGTGCGAAGCCGTCGAAAAGCAGTCGGCGGAGCTTGCGGGAAACGCCTCGCAAAACCTCGAAAAATGGAATAACGCGGAAAAAATTCTCGACGGCGCAATCGACGGATACAAAAGCGCGGCGGAACTCGCCCCCGCTTTTACAGCCGCGCAAAACAACCTGCAAGCCGCGCTTGTCGCCGAGAAAAACCTCGACAACGAAACGTCTAAAATAAAAAAGCTTTCCGACGCGCTCTCCTCCGACGCCGAAAAACAGCGGCTCGCGAGACTCGCAAAACTCAAAGAAGAACTGAAAAAACTTGTCCGCGACGACAACAATCAAAACCAAGACAAAAACCAGAACCAACAAAATAACCAGCAGCAGAACCAGCAACAAAACCAAGACCAACAACAGAATCAGAACCAGCAGAACCAACAGCAAAATCAGCAACAAAATCAGAATCAAAATCGGGACAAGAGCCAAGAGCAAAACAGCAAAAACAGCCAGCAACAAAACGGCGGACAAAATCAGAAAAACAAGCAAAACGACAAACAGGACAAACAACAAAACGATAACAAGGACAACAAGGAGCAAAATTCCGACAAAAACAACGACAGGCAAAATTCTCCCGACAAAAACGACGCCTCTCAAAACGGCGAACGCCAAGACAAGCCGCAGAACGGCGACGAACAAAATCGGGACGAACAAGCCGTAGACAACAAAAAACCGCAGGTGCAAAACGGCAAGCCAGAGCAGTCCGAAAGCAAGGAAAATCGCGGTCGGGACAAGCAGGAGCAGAACGCCGGCAAAGAAGAGCGCGAGCTTCCCGCCGAGCAAAAACAGGCGGAGAAAAAGCAGGCGGCAGCCGCGCAAGCCGCCGAAAAAGACGGCGGCAAAGACTCCGAAAATTACAGGTCGGCGGTAGGCGCAATGACAAAGGGCGAAGCGCGGCAACTGCTGGAATCGATGAAAGATTCCGACAAAGTGCTGCCCCTGCGCGGCTACGGCGAACAACGGAACAGATTTGAAAAGTCCTACAAGGATTGGTAATGAAAAAAATATCCGCAATCATTTTATACTTCATTCTATCATACGCGGCGGCGTTTGCGCAGTCGGTTGAAACGTCGGGGTTCTCCCCCAAGGCGATTCCCCCGAACGGCACCGCCCGCTACACGCTGAGTTTCAAAGACGTCAAGGGAAGCGCGGACATCTCGAAAATTCCGCTGCCCGACGGCCTGCAAATCGTGGGGCAAAGCTCGTCGCGGAACATGTCGATTATAAACGGCTCGGTCTCGCGCGAGACGTCGGTTGTGCTCACAATGCGAGCCGACCGCGAGGGAGAGCTGACAATCCCCGAATGGGAAGCGGAAATCGGCGGCAAGAAATATAAAATCGCGGCGGCGACGCTCACGGTAGACAAGTCCGCGCCCGCCGAAAGCGCCGACGACGACGCGTTTGCCGACCCCTTCGGCGGCTCGATTTTCGGGAGCGACCCCTTCTTTTCGCGGCAGAGCGCGCAACGCCAAATACAGCGCAGACAGCAGGCGAGAAGCCAGATTCAGAGCTTCGAGGCGAACCTCAAAAACAACGCAAAGCTCGAAATAAAACTTCCGCGCGAAAAAATCTACGTCGGCGAATCGGTGCCGTGCGAGCTTGTGTTCTCGTTTGACAAAAGCCTCTCCGAACGCGGGTTCACGCTCGCGCAACTCCTGCCCGAAATCCAGAAGGCGGACGCGTTCGACTGCCCCGCGTTCTCGGAAAAACCCACAATTTCCTCCGACGGCAGCCGCGTTCTCGTGAAATACGCCACGGCAATCACGCCGCTCAAAGCGGGAAGCTACGACCTCGACTTCTCCGCGCGGGGCGTGTTCCAGCGCGAGCTTCGCGCCGACGACCTCGCGGGAATGTCGATTTTCGACCGCATGATGTCGTTCGGCGGCGGCACTCCCGTAGAATTCAAAATCGACATGCCGTCGAAAAAAATCGACGTGCTCGAACTGCCCGAAAACGGCAAGCCCGCCGACTTCACGGGCGCAATCGGAACGTTCACGCTCGAAAACGCGGCGGTAGAGCCGGACGCGCTTACGGTCGGCGAGCCGTGCACGATTACCGCAAAAATCGTGGGCGTGGGCAACTTCCCGCGAATCCGCGAGCCGAAGCTCGACGCTGGCGCAGACTGGAAAACCTACAAGGCGAAGTCGTCGTTCACCGACGAAAGCAACGGGCTTTCGAACATCGGAATCAAGACTTTCGAATACACGGCAGTCCCCAAAAAGGCGGACATTCCGACCGCCCCGACGGTCAGGTTCAACTACTTCGACCCCGTGGGCGAAAAGTACGTCGAGCTGAATTCCGCGCCGCTCCCGATAAGCGTCGCGCCTACGGGACGCTCGAAACGCGCGGCGGAAACGGAGCAGTCCGCCCCCGCGCCAGCGTTCGACAAAATAGCCGAAACCGCCGCGCACTCCTCGGACGCGCGGCTACTCGAATCGCCCTACTTCTGGGGGGCGCAAATAGTGTTCCTCTGCGCGGTGGTGGCGTTTGTGATGTTGCGGAGGGAGTCGCTGCGCAAAATCAACGACGTCCGCTACGCAAAGAAAATCGCCGACAGAAAATCGGCGGCAAAGCACCGCTCGCTTGCGGCGGCGGCGGCAAAGCGCGGAGACTTCAACGCGTTCTTCGAGGAGGCTCGCCGCGCCCTGCAATTCGCGGTGGCGGCCGACAGCGAACGCTCGGCGGAATCGCTAACCGCCCGCGACGCCGCCGAAATCCTCGCCGAAACAAAGCCCGATGCCGACGTCGGCGGACTGCGGCTGTTCTTCGACGGCGCGGACGCGCTGGCATTCGGCGGAACGGACACTTCGAAGCTCGACATCAAAAAGCTCGACGCGCAACTCGGAACGCTCGTCGGAAAACTCTCCAAATGAAAACTGTGAAAATTTTACGGACAATCATCATGCTTGCCGCCGCGTTGTTTGCGGCGGCGACGGCGGGGGCGCAGACCGCGCGGGAATATTTCGCGCTCGGCAACAACGCCTACAAGGCGGGCGACTACGCCCGCGCCCTCGAAAACTACGCGCTTGCCGAAAAAAACGGCTTCGACTCCGCGGAGCTGTACTTCAACAAGGCAAACGCATTCGCGAAGCTCGACCGAAAGGGCGACGCGCTCCTGAACTACAAACGCGCGGTCTACAACGCGCCGCGCATGCGCGAGGCTACGGCGAATCTCGCAATGTACGCAAAGGACAACTCGCTCGAATCGGGGCTGGACGCGTTCAAAACGCCACTGATTGCCGAGCTTTCCGAATCGGAGTGGGCGACGGTGTGCTTCGTGTCGTTTTGGGCGGCGGTGCTGCTTGTGTTCGTTCCGCCGCTCTACGGCAAACGCCCGCCCGCGACGCTGTTCCTTGCGATAGTTTTTGCGGCGGCGTTCGCAGCGGCGATTCCGTCCATTCTCGACTGGCGGAATTTTGCCGACACCGCGGTCGCGCTGAAACCCGACGCAAAGCTCGCCGTATCTCCGACGAAAACCGCGCCCGCCGCCGCCATCGCAGACGCGGGGCAATGCGCGAAAATCCTGAAATCGCGCGGCGGCTACCTGTACCTCGAAACGAAAAACGGCAAGCGCGGCTGGGCGGCGGCGGCCGACTTCGCGCCGACCGTCGAATAATGCCTCCTGACATTTTCAAACAAACCATGATATTCCGCGCCCCGAACGCCGTTCGGGGTTTTTTGTTGAAAATCGGGCGCGACGGTCGTTGAATTGCGGGAAATGGAAAATTCGCACAAGACAAGCTACAAGGTGAGAATCGCCGACGCCGACAGATTCGGGCGGCTCAAAGCTCCCGCGCTGTTGCAAATGTTGCAGGAAATAGCTACGGAACACGCCGAAATTCTCGGAGTGGCATACAACGACCTCAAACCGAAAAACCTCGGCTGGGCGCTCTCGAAAATCGCCGTTGAAATCGAAAGAACTCCGCGCTGGGGCGAGCGCGTGCGCCTCGAAACGTGGGCGTCCGACCGCGACAGAATCGCGACCTACCGCGAGTTCGCGGCAACCGACGCCGACGGCAAGCCCCTCTTCACGGCGCGTTCGCAGTGGCTGCTCTTCGACGTGCTTGCAAGGCGCATCGCAAAGCTCGACAGACTTCCCGACTGGCCGCGCAACCCCGCCCACGCAAACGCGGTTTCGTTCGACGAAAAATTCGGCAAGCCCGACGAGTCCGCCCCGAATCTCAGCGTCCGCAAATTCGAAACGCTCAACGACAACATCGACCTCAACGGACACGTCAACAACACGGTGTTCGCCGTCTGGGCTTCGGAAACAGTGCCCGACAGTTTCGCCGAACTCCGCAAGCCCGCAAAAATTTTCGCAAGCTTCATGGAGGAGGTTCAGCCGAAATCGACGGTGTCCGTCGTCGGAGAGGTGCGCGGCGAATCGACCTACGCGTCAATCCGCTCCGAAACGGGGCGCGAGCACGCCCGCGTGAGGATTGACTGGCAAATGGCTTGATTTCCGCGCCCAATTTTGATTCATTTGAGCCATGACTTTGTATCAATCCACATATCTGTTCGCGCTGATTCTCGCCGCGCTCGGACTGCCGTTCGCGCTGTTTCCGCAACGCTTCGAAAAATGCGCGTTCGCATTCCTGCGCAGCGCAAAAGCCGCGGTAATCACATTCGGCGGAAGCGGACTCTGGTTTCTCTACACGCTCTCGCAGCTGGGCGAGTCCGACTTCGGCAACATCAAGGGACTGCTGATGGCGGTCTTCGGCGGCGCGGGAATCCTCGCGTTCTTCTACCTTTCGGACTTCCTTTCGGTGCGCGGGCTGTGCGTGTTCTCGCTGCTGCTCTCGCGCGAATTTCTCGACTCCGCGTTCATGCAGGAGCCGGCGTCGAGACTCGTTCTCGTAATACTAACATACGCGCTCGTCGTCGCCGCCCTCTACCTCGGCGCGGTGCCGTACAGACTCCGCGACTTCCTGACATTCCTCTACGAAAAGCCCAAACGCGCCCGCGCGTTCGGCGCGGCATCGCTTTTTTGCGCCGCAGCCCTCGTAATAGCGTCAACCACATATTAATACCATGTCCGACAAAAACATAATTTTAATCATCAGCGGCCCCGCGGGAAGCGGCAAAAACACCGTCGCCGAAAGGCTGATTTCCGAGTTCGAAAACGTCAAGCGCGTAATCACAAGCACCTCGCGCCCCCCGCGCGGCGCGGAAATCGACGGCGTGGACTACCACTTTCTTTCGCCCGAAGCCTTCGAAAAGGCAATCGCAAACGGCGAATTCTACGAATACGCAAAAGTGCACGACCGCTACTACGGAACGTCGAAAAAGGCGGTTCACGGCAGCCTTGCGGCGGGCAACGACCTCATCCTCATCATCGACGTTCAGGGCGCGGACACATGGCGGAAAATCGCGTCCCAAAACCCCGAAATCGCCGAAAGGCTCACAAGCGTTTTCGTCGCGCCCGACTCCATCGAAGAGCTTCGCAAGCGGCTCGTCGGCCGCGCCACGGAGTCCGAAGCCGACATCGACCGCCGCATGAAAACCGCCGTAGACGAATTCAAGCAGGCGGACAAGTTCGACAGGCGCATTGAATCGAAGACGAAGGACGAAGACTACGCCGCCCTCAAAAAAATCTATTTGGAGCTGAAAAACCGATAGCGCAACCCGAAACGCTACCCTCGAAAAAAAAAAGATAAAAATTTATATTGTATATTTTTTCGAGTGGTTTTAGCATTTATTCATGAACGTCAATCGGGTAAAAATTGTTTTCGAAATAGACAACAAAACATTGAACGCGCTGCGTATGTTTGCGGATATGCTCGATTTTTCACTCGAAGAATATATCGAAGACTATTTGGAGTGGGAATTCAGTGAACAGCCCGATTTGAATCTTGAATGCGACTGCGGCGCGGGCGCAAAGCGCAAAAACGGCGGCTTCAAAATATCCGTCCGAAAGCAGTCCGCAAAGCGCGTCGGCGCGTTTTCCGTGCGGCTGTAAAAAAAGGCGTCCGCAAAACGGACGCCCTACAAAAAAGCCGAAATTACAGGCAGAACGCGCCCCTGTGCGAGCAGACTTCCGCCGCGAGTTGCGAGCCTTTTTCCGCCGCCTGCTCCGCGCCGCCGCCGCCGAGCAGCGACATCGTAAAGCCCGCCAAGAACGCGTCGCCCGCGCCGACGGTATCGACAATTTTCACCTGCTTTGCCTTGCCCATGAACATGCCGCCCTTTTCGAAGACGGTGTAGCCCTCGCTTCCGCGCGTGAGGATTAGGTATTTCAGGTTGAACGCGCCGAAAATGAATTTTGCGCGCATGAGGGAGTCGCCCTCGTAGCGGAAAATCTTGCAGATTTCGTCAAGCTCGTGCTCGTTCATTTTTGCGACGTCCGCGCGGGACAGCGAAAAGTCGAGAATTTCGCGGTTGTAGAAATCGAGGCGCAGGTTGACGTCGAGCACTTTGAGGCACGGGGCGGGACACGCGTCGAGAAGTTTTGCGAGCGTGTTGCGCGAAACCTGCGAACGCTGGGCGAGCGTGCCGAACGAGAACGCGTCGGCGGACGCCGCGGCCTCGGCGGCGCGGGGTTCGTATTCGATGAAGTCCCACGCGCAGTCCTTCAAAAATTCGTAGGTCGCGCTTCCCGAAGAGTCGAGCGAAACCTTTGCCTCTCCCGTGGGACGCGCGTTTGCCGACACGAGCTCGGTCGAAAGCCCCCGCGCCGACATTGTTTCGAGCGCGCCCATTCCGTTGGCGTCGCGCCCGACCGCGCCCACGATTTTTGCGTCCGCGCCGAGGCTCGAACAATAATAGGCCGAGTTGAGCGGCGCGCCGCCGAGGACTTTTCCGTCGGGGAAAACGTCCCACAAAATCTCTCCGAACGATATTACTTTCTTCATCTATTTTCCTTGCTTGCGTGATGCCAAATATTTTTCGGCGCGTCCGAGCGCGGTAATCGGGAAATAGTGTCTGTACCAGTTGTAGTTGAGCATGAAGCCGCGGGCAAGCTCCTTGCCCTGCGGGAGCGGCGCTCCCTTGCGCAAGTCCACCTTTGCGCCGAGTCCGTAGCCGGGGAAGCCCGTGCCCGTATAATAGGGTTCGTCCCAAGTGCCGTCGGCGCGTTGGGAATCGCACAGGAATTTGCAGCCGCGGGCGATGCATTCGTCGTAGTTTTTGTCGTCCGCCGACATAATCGCCATGAGCGCCCACGCGGTCTGCGACGCCGTCGAGGGAATGCCCGTGCCCGAATATTTCGGCTCCATGTACGAGGCTATGCTTTCGCCCCAGCCGCCGTCGGCGTTCTGCTTTGAGGCGAGCCATTCGAGGGCGCGGCGGATTTGCGGCGTCTCCTTAGTGTCGCCGACAGCCGTCAGCGCGGGCAGAACTCCGCAAGTTCCGTAGATGTAGTTGACGCCCCAGCGTCCGAACCACGAGCCGTCGTCCTCCTGCTCGTCGTACATGAATTTGATTGCGCGGGCGATTGCGGGGTGGTTGCGCGAGAACCCGCACATTGCGAGGGCTTCGACGACGTGCCCCGTAAGGTCTGCGCTGGGAGGGTCGAGCATTTCGCCGAAGTCGGCGAAGGGAATTTTTGTAACAAGCTCGCGCGTGTTGTCGCGGTCGAAAGCCGCCCAGCCGCCGTTCGGGTTCTGCATTGCGAGAATCCAGTTGACGGTTCTGCGGATTGCCGAGTCTACGCGGCGCGCGCGCGTGCTTTCGCGCGGGAGAAGTTTTTGAATGCGTTTGAGAGCGCAGATTGCGATTGCCGCGTCGTCGATGTCGGGGTAGTAGTTGTTGGCGCGTTCGAACGCCCAGCCGCCAGGTTCGACGTGTTTGCCCACCATCACCGACCAGTCGCCGTGGTAGCGGTTTTCCTTAGCCAAAACGTAGTCGAGAGCTTTGAGGAGTTCGGGGGAAGTTCCTGGGGTTTCGCCCGCGTCCATGAGCGAAATCATCGTAAGGAAGGTGTCCCAAACGGGGCTTTCGGAGGCTTGCAGCATTATGCCCTCGCCGCGGGGCACCTGCCAGTGCAGGTTGAACGCGTCGATTGCCCGCGACATGTTGATTTGGTCGAGCGAGAAGCCCTCTACATACATCGTGAGAATGCCGTAAATCCACGGGGGCTGAATGCCGCCCCACGCGCCGTCTTCGTCCTGATGTTCGAGCATCCATTGGAGCACGAGCTTGATTGCCGACTCTCTGAACGGCTTAATCGGGAAGCGGTTGTACGCGTGGAGGGCGTGGTCGAGCTTCATGAAGAGGTTGTCCCAGCTAATCGCCTTGTGGCTCTTGCGTTGCAGGCGGTAGTCAACCTTGTCGCGGCCTTCTGGGAAAAGCTCGTCGAGGCGGAGGTTTTCGGGAAGCTCCTTAATCGGGCGGCGCGAGCAGAGAATGGTGATTGGCATCATTGTTGCGCGCGCCCACGATGCGAAGTCGTAAATATTGAACGGACACCACTTGGGCAGGAAGACGATTTCGGGCGGAATCACGGGCGTGTGCGCCCACGGCCATTCGCCGAACAGCGCAAGCCAGTATTTTGTGAACACGCGGATGCGCTCCGTCCACTTGTTTTCGATAAGCCATTTGCGGGCTTTTGCGAGCGCGGGCTCGTCGGGGTCGAAGCCGCTGACGCGGAGTGCGAAGTAGCATTCGAGGGTCGTGTTGATGTCGCCCTGCTCCGAGCCGTAGTAGACGTCCCAGCTGCCGTCCTCGCGCTGCCTGTCGAGAATGTATTGGAGGACTTTCGGCTTTTTGTGGTCGTCGAAGTCGATGAATTTCATCGCAAGAATCCACTGCGCCTCCATGCAGCAGTTTGTTTCGAGCGGGCCGCACCACATGCCGTCGTCCGCCTGTCTGATTTTCACCCAGTCTATCGCCGCGCGCAAAGTTTCGCGGATTGTTTTGGGTTTCGATACTTCCTGTTTACTTTCCTGCATGATAAAAAAATTCTGTTCGCCTTTTATTACATAGATTTTCCGCGAATTGTCAACAGATGTTTCCGAGCGCAAAATCCCGATTTGCCCCGCAATTTTCATTCGGAAAATTCCGCCGCGAGGCAAGCCCCCAAACGCCGCAAGAGCGGAGAGCGGCGCAAAAAAATCCGCCCGATTTTGTCGGGCGGATTGTCTTAAAAAAATTCCGCGCTACTTGGCGAACACCGCCGCCATTTCGCTTGTGTTGGAGGATATTTCCCCGCTCTTAGTCGTCGCGGTTTTGTTGATTATGCCCGACGCCTGCGTTTCGGAGGCGAAGCAGAAGTTGAATTCGACGTCGATTTTCGAGCCGTCCGAGAACTTTCCGCTCACCCTGAATATCGCGCAAGACTGCGGCCTGCGGAGGTAGGCGTACGTGCAGTTTGCGGTCTTGCCGCCAACGGTAAGGTCGCAATTCTTGCCGCCCCTCATAGCCACTTTGTAGGTCAGACCGTCGGTCGAAACCGCGGTGAAGTCTTCCGTCATTCTGTCGGGGGCGACCCCGCCGCCGATTTGTTCGACAGTGCCGATGTAGACGTTTTTGTCGTCGGTAAGGGAAGCCGCAACCGCGCCGTCGTCCGAGAATTGCAACGCGCCGATGATTTCCTTCGTTTCGGTTTTGCCGTCGATAACCGTCGTGTACGAGAAGTTCAGATAGCCCGTAATGGAGCTTGACCTGTTGTACCAGTACGACGCCGATTTAACGTAGGTTTTTGTCGGGTCCATGTTGCTTGCGAAGATTTTCAGACCGTCGTTGCCTTGGAAGAGCATGTTTAGAGTCGGGTACTCTTCCTCTTCGGAGGCGCGGAAGACAATGCCCGTGCCCGCAATCGAAACGGGCGCGAGAACCTCGCCGATTACAACGTTGATTACTGGCGTGTTCACCGCCGAAACCACGCTTCCGTTTTTGTTCGAGACCGTGCAGAAATACGATTTCCGCGCAACCTTGACGCCGTCCACAACCCACGTTTTTTCCGAAACGTTCGGCTTGTAGGATTTCGATTTCGCGTTTCTGATTTCCGCGAACGCGCCGCCGTCCACGCTTTCGTACCACTGGTATGTCGGCGAGTAGCCCGTAGCCTCGACGTTAATCGAGAACGGGAATTTGTACGACGCGCGGAATGTCGCAGCTCCCGCCGAGCTTGCGCTTACGTCCATCGAATAGCCGCCTTCCTCCTTGATTTGAATCTTGGAGATTCCGACAGCCTCCTGAACGTTCAACGTTGCGGTTTTCGTCGAGATTGTGCCGATTGCCGTGCCGTCGGCGAGGCGGCTCTGGACGCTGCACGAGACCGTTCCGCCGATGAGCGCTTCGGTAAATTCGTAGGAGAGCGTAGGCTCTGTGGTTTCCGTGGTGAATACCACGTTGCCTTCGGCGTCGCGGATTTCCCAGATGTATTTGAGGTTGCTTCCCGTTGCGGACACCGAGAATTCCGACGTCGTGCCGCTAACGGAGACCACCGCCTGCGGGCCTTTTTTCATCACGGCCGACTCTATGACAGTGAGCGTGCCTGCGGCGGATTCGGCGAACTCGCCCTCTGCGTTGCCCGCGTTGGCGACAAGGCACTTGTACTTTGCGCCGCTGAGCGAGACGTTCGGACGCGAGACCACAAGCTCCTTCTTGCTGCCGTTTACCTTTACAAAACCCTTGCCGTCGTTTTTGTCGACATACCACCTGTAAGTGAGCTTGATGCCGTCGTTGTCGTAAGCCGTGTTGGCGACAAACTTTGCGGAGTCGGTATTGGCGCATGTAATGTCGGCGACTTTCGAAACGTCGGCGTTCGTCATCGGTTTGAGGAGCTTTACCTTGATTCCGTCGAGCTTGACAGTGCCCGCGGGGTTCGTTGCCTCGCACTTGTACACGCGCGAGAAGTCAGAGCCGACGAGGCGTTCGGTAGTGTATGCCGCCGACTTCGCGCCGTCGATTTCGTTCCAGTTTTTGCCGTTGTCGTCGGAGAAGAACCACTTGTACTTAATGGAGCCGTAGCCCGTAGCCTTGACCGCGAACTTGCCCCTGCAAAGCGAATCCGCCCGCGACGCGTCCGCGCCGTCGAACGCGCAGAGAACGCTCTTGGAGGTCAGCTCGATTGCCGTGAGGGCGCAGGGGGTAATTGTGATTGTCTTGGAAATCGAGACGGGCGCGTTTGCGCCGTTGCCGCTCCAAACAAGACAGCGGAAGTTTGTGGGCGCGGACAGGGAAGAACCCGCAACTTTGAGCTTCAAGACCGACTCTTCGGCGGCGATTTTAGCCTCAGCCGTTTCGTCCACCCATTCCTTGTTTACGTAGCGTTGCCACTTGTAGACAATCGACGTATCCGCCCACGCCTTGACGGAAACTTCCACGGAGGAGTTTTCGAAGACGTACGCGGGCTTGGAGACTTCCGAAAGCACTGTCTTTTCGTTGACTGAAAGCGTTGCCGTTTCGGAAACAAGCCAGTCGGACAGACCGCCGTTGAGAATGTAGCACCTGTATTTGCGGCCGTCCATCGCCTTTGTCGGCTTGGAGACGGAAAGGCTTGCCTTTGACGCGCCCGAAACCTCTTTCCAGACGGAGGAGTTCGGTTCGCAGTATTCCCACTTGTAGTATATGCGCGAAGCCCCCGACGCCTTGACCGAGAACTTGGCGTTTTTGCCCAAAATCACGGTTGTGGATTCGGGCTGTTTGTCGTACTGCGCGGTCTGTTTTACGACCATCGTGGCGGCCTTCGAGTACGTTATGTTCGATTCCCCGCCGTTCGAGATTGCACATCTGTATTTCATGCCGTTTCTTTCGAATTCGGCTCTGGAAACGATAAGCTCGTTCGACGTTTCGGTGTCGATGTTAATCCACGATTTCGAGGCGGAATCGTAGTACTGCCAGACGTATTGGAGGTCGGTGCCCGTCGCCTGAACTTCAAATTTTGCGTTGCCGCCGCTGAACACCGTGCATTTTACGGGCTGCAAGGTGAATCTGGGAATCTCCCAAACGGTGAGCTTTGTAGCCGCCGTTTCCGTGCTGAATTCCGCGCTTGTAATCACGCACTTGTATTCGCAGCCGTCGATGTTCATTGCGCCCTTGACTTTGAGCGTGCGGCTCGAACCCGAAATTTTGGAGAATTCCGCCGCGTCCTTCGCCTTGCAATACCAAGCGTACGAGAGCTTCGAACCGCTGTTTGAAACCGCGTCCACCGAGAGCGCAACCGTGCTCTTTTCGTAGGTTTCCGCCGTTTCGGGG
>DHMA01000110.1:0-799 GCA_002405555.1 Opitutia bacterium UBA4654 | reverse complement strand
ATTTCGATTGCGGGCTGTTGCGCGATTGTAGCAACCGACGATTTTTTGGTGTTTTTGCCGTCGGTCGCCACGCAGTAGTACTGGTCGCCCACCATGTCGGAGGTAAACGTAAATTCGTAGGTGTCGGTGTCGCCGTCAACGAGTTCGAACGCCGCCGCGCCGTTTTTCTTCCAGTACCATTTGTAGGAAATTTCGGGCTTGTCGAGGGGCGAGTCAATCGAGACCTCGAATTTGCCCTTGCGGTTCTCGACAACCGCAAGCTCCGAGGGGAGGTCTTCGCGGAAAGTGATGTTCGTTTCGAGCGCGACGGTCGTAGTTGTGGATTTCACCGTGAACGTGCCGTCGGTCGCTTCGCAGTAGTACTGGTCGCCGACCATCGTTTCGTCGAACGTAAACGAGTACGACTTCGAGTTTTTGCCGAGCGGCGCAAATTCGGATTCGCCTTTTTTCTTGCAATACCATTCGTAGGTTGTTTTGGCGTTTGCCACGGGCGACTTGGCCTCGAAAGTCATGGTCGTTTTCCTGCCCTTGTACGCGCCGGTCGTCGCGGGGAGGTCGGTCGAAACGGTGTAGTCGGAGTTCAGCCACCAGCCGCTTACGCTCTTGCCGTCGGCATCGGTCGTCGTGCCTTTTACGAGCTTGAAGTTGGAGATTTTCGCCCCCGAAGCCGTCGTGCCGACAACATCTACATATCCGAATTTGGAAGCCGAGCTTCCCGTGCCCGACACCTTGATTTTGTCGTCGGCGAAGCGCGACGTGAGGTTCGCCGTGAAGAAAATCGCGTTGTTTCTGAAATTTT
>DHMA01000172.1 GCA_002405555.1 Opitutia bacterium UBA4654 | reverse complement strand
TAAGCAATTGGTTCCGAGTTCGAATCTCGGTCGGCCTACTTAAAGGAAACAAAACTTAAAAACTCGCAAGATAGCTACTTGCGAGTTTTTTTGCGCCCAAATTTCCAAGAAATTTATATCCACCCAAATTATCCATTTTATCCACCTTAAAAGGAAAGCAGGTGGATAAAAGTGGACATAAACCCGCGCTTTGACGGACAACAAACAAGTTATCCAATATCAACTCAAACACCCACGCGATAACCTGACAAAAAAGGCGGTCAATAACGACCGCCTTTTTCGCGCTCCGAACGCAACGGATACGCAACCCGCTCAAAGTCCTCAACCGCCGAAAACAGCTTTTCCAAGCACTCGTCTTCGGCTTGGGTAAGGCTTGGCTTAAGCATCAACGCCTCGATAACCTTCAACGCTTTTTCGTTTTCGGCTTCCGACGTTATCGGTTTTACCGCATCAGACATTCGCCAATTCCAAAATAATGTCGGGGTGGCGTTCGGCAATCCGCAACAGGGTTTTCGCCGTAGACGGTATGCGCCTGCGTCCCTGCTCCCAATTGCGCAAAGTGGCGACGCGAACGCCGACAAATTCCGCAAATTCGTCCTGCGATAAGTTCAGCTTTTCGCGAATCGCCTTAGGACTCGGAATCACTACCGTTTCGGCAGGTTCGATTTCGCCCTTGCTGATGGCAACTGCCTCCTTGATTGAAGCAACAAGTTCGTTAAATTTTTCTTTTTTCATTGATTTATCTCCTTTGCTAAGGCTCTTAATATTTTGAGTTCATCTGCCGTTAAATTTGTCTTTTCGTTCTTGGCATATATCATAACCAAGTATACGATGTCATCGCCATTTTCGGTCGTCGTTATAACATACATATAAATCACGCGCGCGCCGCCTCGTTTGCCGCGTCCGTTGATTGCCATTCGAATCTTGCGAAATCCTCCACTATTGGGAATTACATCTCCTTTCGTCGGATTCTTTGCAAGCTCGTCTAACAATCGATTTTCGTCTTGCGCGGAAATTCTGGCTTTCTTGCACGCCGATACATATGCCGCCGTTTTCTGAAATTTCATATAAGCACACTACGCCAACGGCGTATAAAGGCAAGACCATTTTTTCAAAAAAAAGTCGCGCCGCCACCCGCCGCCTCAACTTTTCCGACGGTTGAACAAACTGCCCGTAAACGCCCGATTCTATGCGCTCCGCCGCATATTCCAAGTGCGCGTCGGAAAGCTGCTCTATGTCCGCATCGCCGATAGCCTCCAACTTCAACGACTCCTCCTCGTCGGGAATCGAATCAATCATCTTCCGCACACGCGGGGTTAAGTGCGGGCGGCTTAGGACGATAGTTTTTGTGGCGGCGATTATGCCGCGCTTATTTGATGTTATGAACACAAAATTCAATGGTAGTCCCGTCAAGCTCGGCGGGAATTTTGCGGAGGTCGGCGCGAATGCCCCCGACTTCAAAATGGTCAAGTCCGACCTCAGCAACTTCACGCTCGGAAGTGTGGCGGGCAAGCGTCTGCTCCTGAACATATTTCCGAGTCTCGACACCTCCGTTTGCGCGATGTCGGTGCGGAAATTCAACAAAATGGCGTCCGAAATCAAAGACGTTCTCGTTCTCTGCATTTCGAAAGACCTCCCGTTTGCGCAGAAGCGTTTTTGCACGACGGAAAATCTTGCCAACGTCATTCCCCTTTCCGACTGCCGCATTGGCTCGACTTTCGGCGCAGACTACGGGGTAATCATTACAGACGGCGTTTTGGAGGGACTTTTTGCCCGCGCGGTTATTGTAATTTCGCCCGACGGGAAAATCGAGTATGCCGCGCTTTCGCCCGAAATCACGAAAGAGCCTGACTACGATGCCGCGATGGCGGCTCTTGCAAAAGCCTAATCCGTATCGGCTCTGTGTTTCGCAAACGCGCGGAGCGTATTCGCGCGTGGAAAGTTCCTCCGAAGAAAAGTTGGCGCGTTTGCATTTTCGTCGAACGCGCGGTAATCGGCGGAAATTCCGCACGTGTTGGGGTCGGCGGTATTGCGCTGCGCGTTTTTTCGTTCGAAGTGTTCGGTATTATTTTTCCATATCGGTATAAATTTTCCGACGCGACTTTGCGGCGACGACGCCCGCGCGAAGCGGAAAACTTGCGCGGGCGTCTGGGAAAATTCCGCGTCGGAAGTCCGCGTTAGTTGCGGAAGCCTCCGCGTTGGCCGTTTTTGAAGCCGCCGCCCCATTTGCGTTCCCTGACGGGCACTGGTTTTGCGGAAAAATGCTTTTTCACGACCGACGGTTCTGCGGCGAGCGTCTTGAACAGCGGCGGGCAGAACGCCGTGCGCATTATGCGTTCGGAGCTCATTTCGACGTAGTCGGCGTCGCCCACCCTGATTTTAATTTTGTGTTCGATTGCGTCGCCCTTTGCGTCTTCGTAGACGCCGTGCGCGAGGATTTTCACGAAGCGTTCTGCGCGCGAGTCGGGGTCGAGCAGCCATTCGATATTTTCGCAATACGCCGAGATTGCGGAGGGCATCGAGATGACGGTTTCGCCGTTGAAGCGCAGTTCCGAGCCGTCCTTGCTTTGGCATTCGCCGATGACGCAAACGCAGTCGCCGTCGCGCACGCGCGAGAAATATTCGGAGAACGCGTCGGGGAAGAGGTTAATCTGCCAGACTTTCGAGTTGTCCCTGCCCGACAGCGTGAAGTAGCACCACGGTTTGTTGTCCTTTTTTGTGAGCTTTTTCACGACGTTCGACACCACGCCGCACGCGCGGAACGGCAGGCGTTTGATGCGTTTGACGGCGTCGGGCGCGGGAATTTCGTCGAGGGCGTCGTCGAAGCCCGCGTACTCGTTCATGGGGTGTCCCGAAACATAGAAGCTAAGAAGCTCCTTTTCGGCGAAGAGTTTTTCGGCGAGCGGCATGGGCGGTTTCGAGGTGTCTATCACGTTGTCGGACATCGATTTTCCGCCGCCCATATCGAGCATGTCGAAGAGGTTTGTCTGTCCCGTTTTTGCGTCCTCCTCAGCCTCCGCCGACTGCATCATGATTGCCTCTACCGAGTTGAGCAGGTGTCCGCGGTCGATTTCGAAAGAGTCGAACGCGCCCGTCTTTATGAGGTTTTCGAACACGCGCTTGTTGAGCGATTTTGTGCCTATGCGCGAGACGAAGTCGAAGACGTCCTTGAAAGGTCCGTTTGCGTCGCGCTCCCTCACAATCGCCTCCGCCGCGACGCCGCCGATTCCCTTGATTGCGGCGAGTCCGAAGCGGATTGAGCCCGCCGATTTTTCGAACATCTGCCCGTCGAGGTCGGGCTTCCAGTTCGGGTCGATAATAGGCGTGAAGTTTTCGCGCGAAATGTTGATGTCGGGCCCGAGAACCCTGATGTTTATGGCCTCCGCCGACTCTATGAATTTCGACACCTTGTCCATGTTGCCGAGTTCGCTCGAAAGCAGGGCCGCCATGAATTCCACGGGGTAGTTCGCCTTCAAGTACGCCGTGCGGTAGCTGAGCATTGCGTACGCCGCGGAGTGCGATTTGTTGAAGCCGTACTGCGCGAATTTTTCGAGAACGGCGAAGATGTCCTCCGCCTCCTTTGCGGGCATGTTGTTGAATTTTTCCGCCTTTGAAATGAAAATCGCCTTTTGCTGCGCCATGACTTCGGGCTTCTTTTTGCCCATGGCGCGGCGGAGAATGTCAGCTTCGCCAAGCGTGTAGCCCGCGATGATTCGCGCCGCCATCATGACCTGTTCCTGATAGACGAGCACCCCGTAGGTTTCCTGCACTAAGTCTTTGAGGAGCGGGTGCGGAACGTGCATTTTTGACGGGTCTTTTTTGGCCTCTATGAACTGGTCGATAAACTGCATCGGGCCGGGGCGGTAGAGCGCGATGAGCGCGATGATTTCCTCGAACACGCTAAGCCCGATTCTGCGGCAGAGGTTCTGCATGCCCTCGCTTTCAAGCTGGAAGACGCCGACGGTAATGCCGCTGTTGAGCAGTTTGTATGTGGCGGGGTCTTCGAGTATGATTTCCTCGATGTCGAAATTGTTGTGGCGCGTGCGGCGCACGTTGTCCTGGGCGTCGGAGATTACAGTGAGGGTTTTGAGTCCGAGGAAGTCGGCTTTGAGCAGCCCCAGCTCTTCTACGGGGGTTTTTGCGAACTGCGTAGTGAGCGTTTTTTCCTGCGTCATCATGGGCACCACGTTGTCGAGCTTCTGGTCGCCGATGATGATGCCGCAGGCGTGTTTTCCGAGCTGGCGAATCATGCCCTCCAAGACTTCGCCCTGCTCGAAGATGTGGCGCACTTCGGGGTCGTGCTCGACTTCGTTGCGGAGTTCCGCCGACATTTCCAGAGCTTTTTTGAGCGTCATTTTCAGCTCGTCGGGAACCATTTTCGCGATGGCGTTTGCGCGGTCGAAGGGAATGCCGTTGACTCGCGCCAAGTCGCGCACGACGGCCTTTGCGCCGAGCTTGCCGTAGGTCACGATGTTCGACACCCTGTCCACGCCGTACTTGTGGCGGACGTACTCGATGACGTCGCCGCGGCGGCGTTCGCAGAAGTCTACGTCGAAGTCGGGCGGCGACACGCGTTCGAGCGAAAGCATGCGCTCGAAAAGCAGGTTGAAGCGGATAGGCTCGATGTCGGTGATTTTTATGAGGTACGCAATCATGCAGCCCGCGCCGCTGCCGCGCCCGGGGCCTACGGGAATGCCGTGGCTTCGCGCCCAGTTGATGAAGTCGTACACGATTAGGAAGTAGTCTACAAAGCCCGCGCCGACGATAATCGAAAGCTCGTAGTCGAGCTTGTCGCGCAGGAACTGGGCGCGGTCGGGACGCTCGTTGGGCTTGGGAACGTAGGCTTCGGGGTGGTCGTAGTCTACGCCGTAGCGTTTCATCATGCCCTTTTTGGAGAGGTCGAAAAGCAGGAGGCCGTTTTTCATCAGCTCCTTCCTGCGTTCGGGCGAAAGCGAGAAATCGTCGGGCTTGCCGTTCTGCCTCAGAACCTCGTTTTTCTTTACAACGTAGAGGTCGAGAATGCGGTTGAAGTTGGTTTCGTCGCGGTCGTAGACAATATCGACGGGCTGCTCGTACTTGGGATAGTGGTTCTCGCCCATCGGGATTTTAATATCGACGCCCTCGGCAAGCTCTACGGTGTTGTCGAGAGCCTCGTGGAGTTCGGGGAAGATTGCCTCCATCTCCTCGCGGGTCTTGATGTAGAACTCGTTGTTGGGGTAGCGCATGCGGTCGGCGTCCGACACGAGCGAGCCCGTGTTTATGCACAGCATTGCGTCGTGCGCGTCGGCGTCCTTTTTGTAGACGTAGTGGCTGTCGTTTGTGGCAACCATCTTCAAGCCGAACTCGCGCGCGAGCTTCACAAGACCCGGGATTACCTTTTTGTCGGCGGGCAGAAAGTGGTTCTGCAATTCGATGTAGTAGTTCTCCCTGCCGAAAATATCGACGAAGTTCGCGGTGACGCGGCGGGCGTTTTCGTAGTCGGAGTAAAGCAGATACTGCGACGCCACGCCGTTGATGCAGCCGCTGAGGGCGATTATCCCCTTCGAGTATTTCGCGAGCGTTTCGAAGTCTATTCTGGGCTTGCGGTAGAAGCCGCGCTCGTACGATTCGCTGGTGAGCTTTGCGAGGTTCAGAAAGCCCTCGTAGTTGCGGGCAAGAAGCGTCTTGTGGTGGATTTGGTACTTGGGGTAGTTCTGCGGATTCAGCAAAGAGGGGTCGCTCTCGATGCCGTCGATGTCGTCGGACTTGTCCTTGTCGCGGACGGACTTCATCAGCTCCTTGATGTCGTCGTTTAGGGTGTGGTCGTTGATGTAGTACGCCTCCATGCCGATGATGGGCTTTATGCCCGCCTTGTTCGCCGCCTGATAGAAGTCTATCGCGCCGCACATGTTGCCGTGGTCGGTCATGGCGACGGCGGGCATGCCGAGTTCCTTCACGCGGTTTACGAGGACGGGAAGCTTTGCGCAGCCGTCGAGAACGGAGTAGTCGGTGTGGACGTGGAGGTGTACGAAATTTGCCATTTTGCGGAGATAAAAATACGCCTGAATGAAAACATCGGGCGCCGTTTTTTGCAACAAAATCATTGCCGAAAATGCCCAAGCGGAAGTCGGGAAAGCATTTTTTCGAAAAAAACAGTTGCATTTTCCGCCGAGGAGCTTTTAATCCAACAACTTTATTGATTAAAAAAGGAGAATTTTATGTCACAACACAACAGCTTCAAAAGCGGCGGCTCCGCATCTTCCAAAAAACGCAGCGTTCTCAAACGCTTCGAACGCATTGACCTGCTCCGCAAACGCGGCCAGATTAAGGAAGTAACCCGCGTAACGGGTCTCCCCAAAACAAAGCCCGCCGAATAAGCCCAAAGCTTCCGTACGGACTATTACGCGCCCTCGACTTTCCGTCGGCGCGTTTTTTGTTTGATATGCCCGAACGCAAAAAGAACGCAAGCCGCCGCCCGCGCCCCGAAATCATGGCGCCCGCGGGCGATTTTGCGTGCCTCGACGCCGCGATAAAGGCGGGCGCGGACGCCGTATACTTCGGCATAAAGGGCTTCAACATGCGCGCGGGCGCAAAAAACTTCGAAACGGCGGACTTGAAGAGAATCGTAAAAATCTGCCGCGCCGCGGGCGTAAAAACCTACATTACACTCAACACGATTTACTACGACTCCGAACTCAAAAAGCTCGATTCCCTCGTTGGGAAAATCGCCGCCGCGGGCATAGACGCCGTCATAGCGTGGGACTTCGCGGTTTTCGAAGCCGCAAAAAAGCGCGGCGTGGAGGTGTTCCTCTCGACGCAGGCAAGCGTCGCAAACACGGCGGCGGCGGCAATGTATTTCGAAAAATTCGGAATCAAAAGGTTCGTGCTCGCAAGGGAGTGCTCGCTTTGCGACATCGCGAAAATCAGGGGCGGACTGCGCCGCAGATTCGGGAGAAACGCGGACATAAAAATAGAGGTTTTCGCGCACGGTGCAATGTGCGTGTCGCAAAGCGGAAGATGCTTTATGTCTACTTTCGCGTGCGGCAAAAGCGCAAACAGGGGCGAGTGCATGCAGCCGTGCCGCCGCGAATACAAAATAGAGGACGCAAACGGAAAGGGCTTTGTGGTCGGCAACGGATACGTCATGAGCCCCAAAGACCTCTGCACCATTCCGTTTATCGAAAAAATCTTCGAGGCGGGCGCGGACTCGCTGAAAATAGAGGGGCGCAACAGAAACCCCGAATACGTTTTCGAGACGGTCTCCGCATACCGAAAACTGCGCGACTTCTACTTCGACAACCGCGGCGAAGACGGCTTCGAAGAAAGCTTCGCGCGGGAGAAATCCGCCGCGCTCGAACGCGTCTCGACCGTGTTCAACAGGGGCTTCTCGGACGGATTTTTCATGGGCAAACCCGCAGGAGACTGGACTTCCGACGGCAACAAGGCGACGAAAAAAAAGACGATTGTGGGGCACGTCGTAAAATTCTTCCCGAAAATCTCGGTCGCCGAAATTTCAATAGACGCCGAACCGCTCGCCGTGGGAGACAAGATTTTCGCCGAGGGCGACAAGTCGGGATTCTCCGCATTCGCGGTTGAGAGCATGCAAATAGACGGCAAAAACGTGCCGTCGGCAAAAAAGGGCGAACATGTCGGAATAAAAGTTCCGTCGCCCCTGCGCAGGCTCGACAGAATTTACAAATCAAAGAAAGCGTAAAAAAACCGGCCGCCGAATTTCGGGGTCGGTTTTCGTTTTCCGAAACGGAAATTTTTACGCGCGGGCGAAGCGCAAAACAACGGCGCGGATTATGCCTGCCGCTTTCGCCATGTCGTCCTCCGTGAGGGTCGGGTGGATAAGCGTCATAACGCCGGTGTCGCGCAAGACGGCGGCGTTCGGCAACTGCTTTTCGTCTTTCGACAGCCCCGCTTTTTTGAAGCAGTTCTCGTTCGAAACATTCCAGCACGTTCCGCTCATCGCGGGGACGCCCTCGGCGTTTATCGCGTCGATTACGTCAAGAACCGTCGTGCCCTCTTTGAGCTTCGAGAAATCGAGGAAGAAATAAAACTTGTAGTTCGCGTGGACACAGTCGGCGGGAACTTTCTGCAAACGAACGGCGTCGAGCGGCGCGAGGGCGTCGGCGAGAATCTTGGCGTTGCGCGCGCGCTTCGCGCTCCATTCGGGCAGATTCGCCAAGCCGCGAATGCCCAAAACAGCCTGCATTTCGGTCATGCGCATGTTCGTGCCGAAAGTTTCAAGATACCAGCGGAAGCCCGCGGGGTGCTGGGCGTGGAAAACCAAATCGTAGTCGCGCCCGTGGTCTTTGAACGACCACATTTTGCGCCAAACCGCCTCGTTGTTCGTGGTGACCGCGCCGCCCTCGCCGCCCGTGGTTATGATTTTGTCCTGACAGAACGACCACGCGCCGACGTCGCCGATTGTGCCGACACTGCGCCCCTTGTACTTTGCGCCGTGCGCCTGAGCGCAGTCTTCGATAACAAAAAGATTGTGCCTGCGGGCGACGTCCATGATTGCGTCCATGTCGCAGGGAAAGCCCATGAGGTGGACGGCGATTACCGCCTTTGTCTTCGGGGTAATAAGCTTTTCGATTTCGGAGGGCATGATGTCCTGCGAATTCAAATCGACGTCGGCGACAATCGGAGTCGCGCCGCGCATGACGATTGAACTTGCCGACGCCATGAACGTGCGGCACGGAACGATAACCTCGTCGCCCGCGCCGACGCCAAAACCTTCGAGAGCAAGTTCAAGGGCGGTCGTGCCGTTGCTTACGGCGATTGCGAACTTCGCGCCTGTGTAGTCGCAAAGAGCCTTTTCGAAAGCCAGATTTTTGTCGCCCGTCCAGCGGTTGATTTTTCCGCTTGCGAGCACTTCGGATACCGCCGCAATGTCGGCATCGTCGAAATGCGGCCATTTTTTGTAGTTTTCGCTAATCATTTTCGTCATTGAATTTTTGCCGAACAAGCCCGCCTTGCAAGGAAAAAAGCGAAGCCAAAAACTTCTTCTCCCAAACGCGAAAACAACAAAGACATAAAATAACACAAAAGCGCACAAATCATTAAAATCTATCACATACCACAAAACAGGCGCAAACACAAATACCACACAAAAAACAGAAGAAAAAAGCGATTTTCCCTGCCCGCAACCAACGAAAACAAAACAGACGATACGAGCAAAACTTCATCAAATGCGCGGAAGCAAAGCAGATTGCACAAGCATACACACTCAACTAAACGCAAAAACGAAGCAAACGACACAAGCGCACTTTCCGCCACAGCCGCGCGGAAACAAAACAGCAGACGGCTCTAATACATTCGGTAGCTCCAACTGCGCAAAAGCGAGACAAGCAACATAAATATACACACCGCCCCACTCGCGCGGGAGCGAAGCGAGCCGCGCCCCAACGGAAACGAAATGCTCCATGTTTTCGTTTCCGTCCTCCTCCGTGCGCATTAAGCGCACTCTGATTTTCCCATACTTATAGGAACGTAGAAAGCTACCCATGCAAAAAATTCCGCCGCAACCGTGGCAACCAATAAAAAATATCACCATGTAATATACAAAAAACGCGATATTTCGGACATCGCGAAAGTCCCAAATATCGCGTTTTCTTCTAAACTCCGCGCGGCGACCGCCGCGCTGTCGAGGCTTGCGAGGTTGCACGCAGAAATGCGGCTTTGCGAAGCAAGGCGACGGGAGTGTACTCACGTACATGACCGAAGCCGAGCAAGCGAAACGCATTTATACGCCGACCTCGCAAGCCCTCCTAAATCTCCTTGCACGCATTGAGCGTGCCAACACTATCCCAAATCGACGAGCTTGCCTGCGACGGCCGCATGCGCCACCATCAAAGGACTCATCAATATCGTGCGGCCGGTGGGGCTGCCCTGACGACCCTTGAAGTTGCGGTTCGAAGTCGAAGCGCAAAGCTGGTCACCGACAAGCTTGTCGTCGTTCATGGCAAGGCACATCGAGCAACCCGCCTGACGCCACTGGAAGCCCGCTTCCGTAAAGATTTTGTCGAGACCCTTTTCGCGCGCGATTGCGTCGACAATCTGCGAACCGGGGACTGCGAGAGCCTTGACGCCCGCGGCAACCTTTTTGCCTTTGAGGTACTCGGCGGCGGCTTCGAAGTCCGAAAGCCTGCCGTTAGTGCAGGAACCGATGAACGCGACGTCGATTTTCGTCCCCGCAATGGGCGTGCCCGATTTCAGCTTCATGTAGACGAGGGCGTCCTCGGCGTCCTTGCGCTGGGTGGGGTCCGCAATAGTTGCGGGGTCGGGAATATTTTCGTCGATAAACACCGCCTGCGACGGGTTCACGCCCCAAGTTACCGTCGGGCGGATTTCCGCGCCGTCGAAGTCCACAACGTCGTCGTACAGGCAGCCCTCGTCGGAGGCAATCGTCTTCCAGTACTCTACCGCCTTGTCGAAATCTTCGCCTTTGGGCGCGTAGGGTCTGCCTTTGAGGTACGCAAAAGTTTTTTCGTCGGGGTTGATGTAGCCGATTCTCGCGCCGCCCTCGATTGCCATGTTGCAGACGGTCATTCTGCCCTCCATGGACATGTCGTCGAAGACCTTTCCGCCGAATTCGTAGGCGTAGCCGATGCCGCCGTTTACGCCGAGCTTGCGGATAATGTGGAGCGCGACGTCCTTGGGCGTTATGCCCTTTTTGAGCGAGCCGTTCACGTTGACGCGGCGGACTTTAAGCTTTTTGAAAGAGAGCGTCTGCGTGGCGAGAACGTTGCGGACTTGGCTTGTGCCGATGCCGAACGCGATTGCGCCGAACGCGCCGTGGGTCGCCGTGTGCGAGTCTCCGCAGGCGACGGTCATTCCGGGGTGGATAAGCCCCTGTTCGGGCATTACGACGTGGATTACGCCCTGCTTGCCCGTCGTGGAGTCGAAGAAAGTAATGCCGTTATCGGCGCAATTTTTGCGGATTGCCGTGAGCATTTCGTACGCAGTCGCGCTCTTGTAGGGTTCAGTGCGGTCGTCGGTGGGAATGATGTGGTCGACCGTGGCGTATGTGCGCGACGGGTACTTCACGGGCAGTTTGAGCGTGCGGAGCATGCCGAACGCCTGCGGGCTTGTCACTTCGTGGAGCAGATGAGTGCCGACGAGCAGTTGAGTCGAACCGTCGGGCAGTTCCCTGACGGCGTGTTTTTCCCATACTTTTTCAAAAAGCGTCTTTTTCATAATTGCGTTTGCGTAGTGTTGTAAATACAAATCGGCGCGGATTCAATCCCGTCGAAAACCGAAAGGACAGCCGCGCCGATAAATCCGAATTAGTCTACGAGCGAACCGTCGAGGTCTTCGTTGGAGTACACGTTCTGCACGTCTTCCAAGTCGTCGAGAGCGTCGGTAAGCTTTACGATTTTCTTTGCGAGTTCGGGGTCGGTAATGACGGTTTCCGAATTCGGAATCCATGCAATTTCCGAGTCTTCCGTTTCGATGCCCGCCTTTTCGAGGGCTTCGCCGACCGCGTTGAACGCGGGAATCGGGCACAGGATTTCGAAATAGTCGCCGTTGTTGCGGATATCCTCCGCGCCCGCGTCGAGAACTACGTCCATGAGGGCGTCTTCCGTCGCCTTTTCGGTGCTGACAATGAACTGTCCCTGCTTTGTGAAGTTGAATTGGAGCGCGCCGGGGGTCGCGAGGTTGCCGCCGTTCTTTGTGAACGTGCTGCGGACATCGCTTGCCGCGCGGTTCTTGTTGTCGGTGGTGACTTCGACGATAATGCCGATACCGCCGGGGCCGTAGCCTTCGTAAATAAGCTGTTCGTAAACGACGCCGGGGAGTTCCCCCGTACCCTTTTTGATTGCCCTATCGACGTTGTCGGCGGGCATATTGGCAGCTTTCGCTTTCTGCAAAAGCATGCGCAAACGCGCGTTTGTTGTGGGGTCTCCGCCGCCGTCTTTCGCAGCGAGGGTCAAATCCTTACTCAGAGAGCTGAAAATTTTGCCTCTTTTTGCGTCTACGGCTGCCTTGTGTCTTTTAGTTGTTGCCCATTTACTATGACCGGACATTTGTTTTTCTCCTGTTATTTTAGAGTGTTGATTTTATCACATTTCTACTCTTGAAAAGTAAAATTAAGCCCTATGGCCCGCCCCTTTTCAAGCATTTTTTATCGTTTCTTGGGGGTCGAGCGGCCGCCGGGGTTCTTTTTGCGCTTTTCGTAGAGAGTCCCTTTAAGCCTGTCTTCCTTTATCTTTTCCTTCGCCTTGCGGGCGTCCTCCGCGGCTATGCGCAGACGCTCTTTGAGGGGAAGTTTTGCGAATTCGTCGCCGCGCTTTTCCTGCATCGCCTGCGCCTGTTCCATCGCCGCCTGCATTTTCTGCATGAACGACGGCTTTGTGCGCTTTTTCAGCACGACCTTGTCTTTGCCCATGCGGATTATCAGCGCCTGCAAGATTCCCAGCAAGCTCTGCACAAGCCAGTACAGCACCAAGCCCGACGGGAACGTGTAGAAGAACACGAGCATGATGACGGGCATGAGCTTGAACATCATCGCCTGTGTTTTGTCCGCCGACGGCGACGGGTTCAGGTGCATTTGCACGAAAGTCACCGCCGCGTTCAGCAGGGGCAGGACGTGCAGGGGCATTCCGAATATGCTCGGCAGGCTTTCGATTGTGTCGGGCAGGGACAAGTCCTTAACCCACATGAAGTGCGCAAAGCGGATTTCGCACGAGGTTTGGAGCATGTAGTACAGCCCGATGAAAATCGGAATCTGGATAAGCACGGGCAGACAGCCCGCCAGCGGGTTAATTCCGTACTCGGAGTAGATTTTCATCGTCTCCTGCTGGACGCGCTTCGGGTCGTCCTTATACTTCGCCTTGATTTCGCGAATCGGCTCCTGCATTTTCGCCATGCGCTGCGCCGACTTTATCTGTATCGACGTAAGCGGCCAGAGAAGCAGTCTTACAATAAGCGTCAAAATGATGATTGACCAGCCCCAGCTCCACGACGGCGAGATTACCTCAATCCCCGAATTAATCCAGACAAGCAGCCTCGAAAGCGGACGGCTGACGAAGCCGAACCAGCCGTAGTTCATCACAGCCTCCTGCCCCGCGCCGAGCGACGCAAGCGCGTCAAGCTCTTTCGGCCCGACGTAGTACGTTCCCGAAAGCTCCCAGCTCTTTCCCGCGGCAATCGCGCCCGTGTGGAAGCCCATGAAGCCCGCGACCGAGTTTTTCATGTATTTGTTGTCGGTCTTGAAGCCCGTTTTCAGCGGAATCGCAAAGCCAGTGTCGGAAACCGCGTTTTCGGGCGTGAACACCGCCGCAAAAAACTGGTTCTTCACCGAGCCCCAGACGGAATCGGGCACGTTGATTTTCTCGAAAATCTTTGCCTGCGACGCCCCTATTCCCAAAAATCCGGAGCTTTCCGTAAACGCGCTCGACCTCGCAAAGTGCGCGCTTCCGTTATACAGCAAAAACGCGAGGTTCGAGCCGTACACGTCGCTTGCCGTCGGCGGAACCGCGCCCAAGCAAACGTATACTTCCTCCAACGGGAGCGGCGCGGCGGACAGGTTTTCGACCGACGTTTTCGCAAAAACCGTATATTTTGTATAGTCGTCCTTGCCGCTTTTTATCAGCGCGTATGTGCGCGAAATTTTCATCTTCCCCTTTTCGACGTACTCGTACGAAACGGTGTCGTCCGACTTTGCGGCGAGCGCAAAGGTCTTCAAAAACGGCGCGGGAAGCTCGCTCGACGGGTCGAAAAACGCAAGGCTCATCGCCGGAATCGCGCCCTTGACTTCGTTGAACGCAAACGGCTTGTCCGAATCCTGACTTTCGGCGTATTTCAGAACCTCGACGTTGGCAATCGCCCCGCCCCTGTTCGTGAAGTTTATCGAAAGGTTCTCGTTTTTAAGCGAGCAAAACTCCTCTTTCGCCGCGTCCGCCGACTGCTTGGCGGCAATCTCGAACTTCGACTCCGCCGACTTCGGCGCAACCGCGTCAACCGTCCGCACCACCTCCGCGCGGCGCGCGCGCGCCGCCGCGTCCTTCTTCGTGGAGTCGTACATAAAATAGAATGCCGCAACTATCAGCAACACCCCGATGATTGTGTTTTTCTTATCCATCGTTATAAAAAAAAGAAAGACAAATTAATTACCGTCCGAATCGCATTCGTCAACTTTGTTTTGCGAAAATAGTTTCCGCCACGAAAAATTTTTCGGGACGTAGTCGAAGCCGCCCTCGCTATACGGGTTGCACCTGAGTATCCTGCACGCGCCCATCAGAATTCCCTTCAACGCGCCGTGCCGCGAAATCGCAATCAGCGTGTACTCCGAGCATGTCGGGTAAAATCGGCAACCGCTGTTCGGCAGCAAATGTATTACGGGGGAAATCGCCAGCTGGTAGAATCTGACGGCAAGCCAGCACGGCGCGGACAACAGCCCGCGCGGCATTTTCCTACTCTTTTTTTGCATTCGCGATTACCGTTTCCGCCGCCCGACGGAATTTTTCGCGCAGCCTTGCGTACTCGAACTTCGCGTACCCGCGCCTCACAAATACCAAAATATCGCACGGCACGGCGAAATCGGGCGCGCATTCGCGGAATATCGCCCGAAACCTCCTTCGCGCCGTGTTGCGCTCAACCGCGCAGCCGACCTTTTTGCTCGTCACCAAGCCCAGCCGCGACGCCGAATTTTCGGGCCGCGGCAGACAATAAAAAACGAAGGCGGAACAATCCGCCTTCTTCGACTTTTGTTTTAAAAAAGCAAAATCGTTCGCGAGCCGTACCCTGTTTTCTTTTCCAAAACGCACGACCGCTTACCGACTATTTCGTAACCAAACGCTTGCGACCCTTTTGACGGCGTGCCGCAATGACGGCCTTGCCGCCGCGCGTTTTATTTCTTGCACGCCAGCCGCAACGACGGGCGCGTTTCAACTTCGAAGGTCTGTATGTAGGATTCATCTTTTGTCTCTTGTAAAATTATTAAAGATTCTTCATGAAATCACACAATCCACCCCTGTCAACAAAAAAATAAGGCTGGAGCCTTAACGCCGCAGATGGGGGCTTGCCGCCCCCATGAGGCGGATTTTGCTTTGCAAAATTTCTTCGCCTCCGCCCCCGCAGACAGGCGCAATCCGCGGGCGCAAGGTGCGCCACCCTACGGAGCTTCGGCAGGCTGCAGCCTGCACGGCGTCGGAACTTCGTTCCTTTATGTGATAAATCGGCGCGGCTATAACCGCGCCTTTTCCCGATTAGTCCGTATTGCCTGCGGCAATTACTGGGATTGGGAAACTTTTTAGCTTCGTAAGAAACAAATTAAAATAGACGCGCTTTGCGCGGATAAAGAAAAAGCGGAAATTACACAACATGGATTCTCCGATTTCTTGTAAACTCAACTTTTATTCCAAAACACTTTAAAAATCTTCGTGCGCCAGCACTCACTTGTTAGGCATGTCAAAGTGCTTTCATAAGGGTGGCTTTCCTGTACGCACAGGGCGCGTGGCGTACTTATGTACGCGAGCGGTCTGGGCGTA
>DHMA01000165.1 GCA_002405555.1 Opitutia bacterium UBA4654 | reverse complement strand
GCACGAAATCGACCACCGCACGCACACTTTCAACCACCAGCTTTCGGAATACGTCCGCATCAAAAACGTCGCCAACTGGAAAGACCAGAGCGAGGACGACGCGGGGCTGAAAAGGGAGTTCGCGCTCGCCACCGTAAACCACACGTCGCTTTGGTGCTTCGACATGTGGGGCAAGGTATTCTCGACGCCCGAAACGCTCGAAACGGTCAGAAAGGGACGCGAAATCTGGGGCAAATTCGCCTCGGACACGTCGCCGACGGAGGCGGAAATCGCGGTCGTGTTCGACACGCAAAGCTCGATTCTTCTCGCGCAAAAGTGGAAGAATAAAAAATACCGCGCGAAACTGCAACACGACGTCTCGAAAATCGGCGCGCCCGTCGAGACGTTCTCGTTCTCGGACATCGGGAAAATCGACCTCTCGAAATACAGGCTTGTGATATTCCCGCACATGTTTGAAATCACGCCCGAACGCCGCGAACTGCTCGAAAAATACATACTGCGCGACGGCCGCACGGTCGTAAGCTCATACGCGCCCGCAATCAGCGACGGCAAAAATCTCGACCCCGAACGCGTCGAAAAATTCTGCGGCTTCAAATTCGGCGCAAAGGGCGTAAACAAAAAGGACATGGGCGGCTGGACAAGCGTCTATATCGCCGACCCCGACGACTCCTCGACCGAAACCATGAGGGAAATCGCAAAGAACGCGGGTGTCCACTTCTATTCCGACGAAAACGTCCCCGTGTACGCAAACCAAAAACTGCTCTGCGTGCACGTCGCAAAAGGCGGCAAAAAGACGGTGTCGCTGAAAGGCAAATGCAAAAAGGCTACGGAACTCTTCACGGGGAAAGTCGTGGCGGAAAATACCGACAGCTTCGAATACGAATTCAAGTCGCCCGACACCGCGCTGTTCGAAATAGAGCGGTAGAACGCCGACAAACGCCGCGCCGCGCTCCCGCCCCCCCTCGGCAGAGTCGCGCGGCGGGGAGCTGCAATCGGCGCGGGACAAAAAGCCGACGCCCTTGCGGAAAATGCCGCGGGGCGTCGGTTTTTTCTTTTGTCGGGCGCAAAAATGGCTAAAACGTTTTGCCGTGAATTTATTGGGAATAGACTACGGACACAAAAGAATCGGACTGGCGTACGCCGACACAACGCTGGGGGTCGCAGTGCCGATTCCCGCGGCAGTCCAGCCGACGCTCGAAGCAAGGCTCGCGCAGATTGCCGACGAAATCAAAATGCGGCGCATTCACAAAATCGTCGTCGGATACCCGTACAACATGGACGGAAGCGTTGGCGACAAGGCTCGCGAAGTTGACGGGTTCATCGCAGAAATCGAAAAACGCTTCGGGCTTCCCGTAGACAGAACCGACGAACGCCTAAGCTCGTATCAGGCGGAGCAGGACTTTTTCGCGATGTCGTCGAAGACGAAAAAATCGGTCGCAGCGCGGCAAAAACACAGGCGCAGCGGCGACATAGACTCCCGCGCGTGCTCGCTCTTCCTCCAAGAATACCTCGAAACCTCCGCAAAATGAAAACGCCCCTCCCCGCCCCCGACGCCGACATTCCCGAATCGCGCTTCAAATGCGTCTGCGCGTACGACGGCACCGACTTTTGCGGCTGGCAGTCGCAGCCGAACGGCATGTCGGTTCAGGATTTCATCGAAAGGCGGCTCGAACAGATTTTCAAGCGCAAGACGCGAATCCACGGCAGCGGACGCACGGACTCGGGCGTGCACGCCGACGCGCAGACTTTCCACTTCGACGCAAAATGGCGGCACGGCGACGCCGCGCTGCTTGCCGCCCTCAAATGCGGCTATCCCGATTCCCTCCAAATTCTGTCGGTCGAAAAGGTCGGCAAAGACTTCCACGCCCGCTACTCGGCGAAGGGCAAACGCTATGTGTATAAAATCTGCGAGGGCGACGCCGACCCGAAATCGACCCGCTACGAGTGGTCGCTCGGACGCCGCAGGCTCGACCTCGACGCCGTCAACCGCGCCGCGCAAATCCTGCTCGGCACGCACGACTTCACCGCATTCAGCGCAAGCCGCGGAACAGACGCAAAGGAAAACCCCGTCAAAACGATTTTCGAACTCCGCGCAAAACGCAGCGGACGCACAATAACATTCTCGACGCGCGGAAGCGGCTACATGTATAAAATGGTGCGCATGCTCGTGGGCGCGCTTGTGGAAGCGGGCTTGGGGAAACTCACGGCGGAGGAAATCGCCGAAACGCTCGAATCGAAAACGCGCGGACACCGCAAATTTCAGGCAGCCCCCGCAAAAGGGCTAACCCTCAATAAAGTGTACTACCGCAAAATCAAATAGCCCAACATTCGCGCCCAACAGCAATCGCCCGCAAGCCGAAACGGGAACGGACAATTCCAAAAACCGCAAAACAAAAAAACGACCGCAAAAACGGTCGTTTTCTTTTGAAAAAAGACTGGCGCGCCTAGAGGGAGTCGAACCCCCAACCTTCTGATCCGTAGTCAGACGCTCTATCCAATTGAGCTACAGGCGCAGGTCTTTAATAAGGTCATACACGATGTACTTTTCGAGTTTGATTGCAAGTATTTTTTTTCAAAATTTTGCATTTTTTTAACGCGCAAAAGCCGGCCCGTCCGCCGTTTTTTTGCAATACAATGAAATGTAAACTCTTCCCGAATCGGCGGGCTTTGTTTATTTCCGTCTTTTCGCGCAAAAAACGCGGCACACACCGCCGCGAAATGCAAAATTTTTGCTACGCGCGCCCCGAAACTGTCAAAAAGAATTCTCCCGCCACAACAAAGCCACGGGAAAACACCCGCGCGGAACTCGGACGGCGGACGCAAAAAAAAATGAAAAAATGGCTTGCAATGGAAATCCTCTGCGCCACTATTACTTTAATATTTTTATTTAAAACGTATAAACCACACCAATATGACAGAAGAATCAAAGAAAAAGAATGTAGCAGAAATCACCTTCACCGAAACGGACGCGCTCAGCCGCTACGTCACGGAAACGGGTAAAATCCTGCCGCGCAAATTCACGGGTCTTACCTCCAAGGAACAGCGCCACGTTAAAAAGACTGTCAAGCACGCCCGCAACATGCTTCTTATGAAGTAGGCGGAATTCCGCGGCGCACGCGCCGTTCGGTATCATGAGCAAAGACAAGCAAATTTCACGGCCGCAATGCGACATTCGCCTCGCGGCCGATTTTATTTTATCGGGCGGCATCGGCGGAGTCCCCACCGAAACCGTCTACGGGCTTGCCGCGGACGCAACGAACAAATCCGCCGTCAGAAAAATTTTCGCCGCAAAGGGTCGCCCGTTCATCGACCCGCTCATCGTCCACGTCTCCGACATGGAAATGGCGAAATCCGTCGCGCGATTCACGGCGGACGCCGAAAAGCTTGCGGCAAAATTCTGGCCGGGGCCCCTTACGATGATTCTGCCGCGCACAGAAAAAATCGGCGACATCGTCACCGCGGGGCTT
The DNA here is from genome assembly GCA_002405555.1 of Opitutia bacterium UBA4654. Lineage (GTDB taxonomy): Bacteria > Verrucomicrobiota > Verrucomicrobiia > Opitutales > Intestinicryptomonadaceae > Merdousia. Next base: position 5,319 of record DHMA01000165.1, on the reverse strand, counting down.
GACACCGTCGCCGTGCGCATGCCGTCGCACCCGATTATGCGCGCGCTCATCGAAACGTCGCAACGCCCGATTGCCGCCCCCAGCGCAAACCCGTTCGGCTACGTCAGCCCGACGACCGCCGAACACGTCCGCGAACAGCTCGGCGAAAAGATAGACTTTGTTCTCGACGGCGGCGAATGCGAATGCGGGGTGGAATCAACAATCGTGATGATGACCTCCGCCCCCAAGAAACTCCTGCGGCCGGGGCCGATTGACGCCGCGGGAATAGAGGCGGTTTTGGGAGAGGAAATCGACAAAGCCCCCAAGAAAAACGAGGCGCACCCGCAGGCGCCCGGAATGCTGAAAAGCCATTACAGCCCGAAGTAGCGGCTTACGCTTTTCACGTCGCCCGACGAAATTCCCGCCGACTTCAAGGGCGAGACGATATATTTCAAACGCCCGCCGTCGCCGAAAAAAAGCGACTTCTGGCTGACCGAAAGCGGAGACGTGCGCGAGGCCGCCCGCAACCTCTTCGCCCTGCTCCGCTCGCTCGACAAAGTTTCGGAGCACGGCTTCTACTGCCAGCGCGTCCCGAACGTCGGCGTGGGAACGGCAGTAAACGACAGGCTCTCCCGCGCGGAGACAAAGTTTGACAAATAAGGGCGTTTTTGTAATCCTCCGACTTCACAGGAGGATTTTTTATGTCGGGACGGATTTTTCTCAACTTGCTCTTTTTGTCGGCGGCATCTGCGTGCGCAGCCGCGGGCGGCAAAATTTTCGTGGCGCAAAACGGCTCGGACGCATCGGGCAACGGTTCGGAAGCCAAGCCTTACGCGACGCTTGCGCGGGCGTTGAAAGACTGCGCGGGTGGCGGCGAAGTATTCGTGAAATCGGGCGTCTACGAGTTCGCGCAAACGGCGGGCATTGAAAAATCGAAGTCGAAGATTTCGATTACGGGCGAATCGGGCGCGGGGAAATGCGTCGAGTTTATCGGCGCAAGGCGCATAGGCGCGGAGAATCTGAAAAGGGTCGAAGACCCTCAAATTCTCGGCAGTCTCCGCAAGCCGAGCAAGGGAGTGCTTTACTGCCTCGACCTCAAAAAATTCGGGCTGACCGACTACGGCAAAATGGCGAAGCGCGGCTTCGGAGCGCAAAACAAGCCAATGCAAATGGAGGCGTTTTACAGCGCGGAGCGCGGCTTGCGGCTTGCAAAATTCCCGAACAACGGGATTCTGCGCATAGGCGAAGTTCTCAAAATCGGCGCGGTGCAGTCGAAAGAGTGGCGCAAAAAGCTGGGGGTGTCGGACGCCGAGAAAGGCGGCGCAATTTTCAGAGCCGCGCACGAAATCCCCGAATCGTGGCTGAAACACGACGACATTTGGCTTTCGGGCACGTTCTCGGTCGGCTGGGCGGACGACCACCAGCTCGTCAAAAAAATCGACCCGAAGCAAAAGACCGTCGAGCTTCAATTTCCCACAAGCTACGGCGTGCTCAGCTCCGTCTCCGAACTCGCAAAAAACATGCAGGACATTTCCGTGCGCGGCTACGTCGTCTACAATCTTCTCGAAGAAATAGACGAGCCGCTCGAATACTACATCGACCGCAAGCGCGGAATGTTTTTCGTGATGCTTTCCGAGCCGCCGAAAAAGGGGCAGCACATAGACTTCTCCACGCTCGAATCGCCGATTCTTAAAATTTCGGAATCGAAGGACGTCTCCGTTTCGGGCATAAAATTCTCGGCGGGGCGCAGCGTCGGCTTGGCGGTTGCGGACTCGAACAACGTGAAAATATCAAACTGCGGGTTCTTGAATTTCGGCGGCTTCGGCGCAAACGCGGAGGGCTATGAAAGCAAGCCGCGCAACGACTACGTCTTCGAAAATTGCCGCTTTGCCGACAACGGAAGCGGCGGTCTGCGCATTACGGGCGGCGACAGAAAAAAGCTTCTGCCGTCGGGAAATATCGTCCGCGCCTGCGATTTCTTCTGGAATTGTCGGGTGAAGCGCAACTACGCGCCGTCGATTTCAATCGGAGGCGTGGGCACGGTAGTCGAGCATTGCCGCCTGCGCGGGGCGGAGCACCAGTTGCTCTCGTTCAGGGGCAACGACATTTCTATACGCAACAACTCTTTCGAAGACGCCTGCGCAAACACCTCCGACATGGGGGCAATCTACACGGGGCGCGACCCGTCGAACAAGGGAATCGTCATAGAAAACAATTTCTTCTCCAACATACGCGCGGCAAACCCCGATTCAAAAGTCTGCGCCGTCTACATCGACGACGGCTCGGGCGGAATGACGATTTCGAAAAACATTTTCTGCCGCAGCGGCACTACGGGGAGTTCCGACGTTTTCGCGGCGGTCTTCCTGCACGGCGGACACGACAACATTGTGTCGAAGAACGTTTTTATAGAGTGCGACGCGTCCGCCGCGCACAGCCGTTGGAGCGACAAACGCTGGAAAAAAACATTTTTCGAAGAGTACCTGTACAGGTTGAAAAAGGTCGTGGACATCGAGTCCGAGCCGTACAAAAAATACAAAAGCCTCGACAACTTTTTCACCACAACGCGCGAGCGGTTCAACGTTTTCGAAAACAACCTGCTCTATAAAACCCCGCCGCCCTATTGGGGAGATTTCAAGCTGTCGAACAGAAAAGCCGCGCTCAAACCCTCCGAAGCTCCGAAAATTGACGGCGAGTGGACTCTTTCCGACGTCGAAAAATACTTCGGGAACAATCCCCTCGTGAAAAGCATTCTCGACGGGAAAATCGGCTTGCCGAAATAGCCGCCGCCCCGCAAGCCGCATTCGGAATCGAAGCTTACCCCCCGACAAGCGGCGCGGAAATTCCCACGCAAAACGCCCCGCAACCCAAGACGCAAAAAGCCCGCGTTCGAAAGACCGAACGCGGGCTTTTGGTTTTCCGCCGAAGCGGGAGCTTTGCTACATCTTCTTGAAAAGAAGCGCGCCGTTGTGTCCGCCGAAGCCGAGGTTTGTGCTGATTGCAATCTTCACGTCCGCCTCGCGCGCGACGTTCGGGACATAGTCCAAATCGCAGTCGGGGTCGGGGTGTTCGTAGTTGATTGTAGGCGCGACGACGCCGTCTTCGATTGTCTTTGCGCAGACCGCCGCTTCAATCGCGCCCGCCGCGCCCAGCATGTGCCCGGTCATGCTCTTTGTGGAGCTTACCATGAGCTTGTCGGCGTAGCTGCCGAAAACCTTGCGGATTGCCGCGGTTTCGAACTTGTCGTTGTACGGCGTGGACGTGCCGTGCGCGTTGATGTAATCGACCGATTCAAGCGGAACGCCCGCGGTTTCGAGCGTGCGGATAAGGCACTGCGAAAGCCCGCGCCCCTCGATGTCGGGGCTTGTGATGTGGTAGGCGTCGCAGGTTGCGCCGTAGCCCGAAATTTCGCAGTAGATGTGCGCGCCGCGCGCGACCGCGTGGTCGTAGCGTTCGAGCACGAGAACGCCCGCGCCCTCGCCCATGACGAAGCCGCATCTGTCGGCGTCGAACGGGCGCGAAGCCCTCTGGGGTTCGTCGTTGAAGTTCGTCGCCATCGCCTTCATCGCGCAGAAACCCGCAAAGCTAAGCGGGGTTACCGCAGCCTCGCTGCCGCCCGCTAAAATCACGTCTTCGCGACCCGCCTGCAAGTGGAGCATTGCCTCCCCGATTGCGTGCGTGCCCGTGGCGCACGCGCTGACCACGCTGAAATTTACGCCCTTTGCGCCGAGATCGATTGCCACTACCCCCGACGACATGTTCGCCAAGAGGTTCGGAATCATGAACGGCGAAACGCGCCTCGGCCCGCGTTCGATAAACGCGCGGGACTGTTTTTCGATTGTGTCCATGCCGCCGACGCCGGAGCCGATAATCACGCCGAAGCGTTCGGGCTTGACGTTGACGCCCGTTTCAAGACCCGCGTCCTTCATTGCAAGCTTGGAGGCGGCGACCGCGAAATGCGTGTATCTGTCGCTGCGTTTCGCCTCCTTGGGGTCCATGTATTTTGTTGCGTCGAAATGTTTGCATTCGGCGGCGACTTGGCAGTTCAGCTCGCTCGCGTCGAAAAGCGAAACTTTGTCGATTCCGTTTTTGCCGTTTTTGAGGGCGTCCCAAAACGCTTCGACACCGTCGCCGAACGGGGAAATTACGCCGATACCGGTTATTACGATACGTTCCTTCATATAAAAAATCCGTTTGCGTTGCGCCGCGGCGCGGAGCGCGTCCGCGGTATTTCAAGTCCGCGCTGGGCGGACTGCTCCAAAAAAAAAACGACCCGTTCACAATAGTAAAATGTTGCAAACGGGTCGGCTGAAAAAAGATTATCGACCTACTCGGACTTCGACTTGATGTAGTCGATTACCTTGCCGACAGTCGTGAGCTTTTCGGCGTCAGATTCGGGGATTTCCTTCCCGCCCATCTGGTCCTTGAACTCTTCTTCGAAAGCCATGATAAGTTCAACGGTGTCGAGCGAATCGGCGCCGAGGTCATCAATAAAGCTGGCCTCGGGGGTGATTTGCTCTTCGTTTACGTTGAGCTGATTAACGATGATTTCCTTTACTCTTTGTTCTATATCTGACATCTTGTTTTGTCCTTTTGAGGTTGTCTCATTCAAGAATACCCGAAGATATTCGCAATTTACGCCTCTTTTGTAAAGCTTTTTTTCGCGGCGCGGCGGTAGGGGCGTCGCGCCGAAATTCCTACCATTTCATGCCGACCTGCACGGAAACTACGTTCGCCATTCCCGTGAAATAGCCCTTCACAGTGCCCAAGCCGGAGGGGCTTGCGTTGTTAATCGAGGGGTCTTCGAGGAACAGAATGTACGTGTAGCCGAGGTTGAAGTTGAATTTGTCGTACTGGTAGCCCAAGCCGCACGAGAACCAAACGCGGTCGGTGCAGGGAATGCGGGCGGTGCGGAACGACGCGTTGCGAACGGGCGATTCGTCCCAAGCCGTGCCGAAGCGGATTACCATGTTTTTGTCGAATTCGGGATAGTAGTGAATGCCGAACGCCACGCGCGAAGTGTCCTTCCAGTTTTCGTGCACCGGACGCCCGCCGACCGTGCCGCTTCCGTCGGAATACTTGATGTTGAGGTATTCGAACGCGCTCCAACCCGTCCAAGAGTAGTCGAGCATGACGGCGAAGCGGTCGAGGTCGCCCCACAGACGCTGGTAGATGCCCGCGTTTACGGTCTGCGGCAGGGTGAGGTCGCAGTTGATGCGCTTGTAAGTCGAAGTGCCGAGCACGATTTGTTCGGCATTGCCGCCGAGGTCGTGGCTGACTTCGCTGCGCCAGCTGACGCCGAACTTTCCGCCCTCCGCGTATTTGATTGTAAAGCCGACATTC